>JAAZDA010000045.1 GCA_012512995.1 Clostridiales bacterium
AAGCGCGCTCTCGATTATCTTGTGGAGAATTCAGGGACAAGGCGCAATCTTGAGGTCGATTTCTTCGGCGGTGAACCGCTGATGAATTTTGAGGTCTGCAAGCAGCTCGTGTCCTATGCGCGTTCAATTGAGAAAGAACATGACAAGAACTTCCGTTTCACACTGACAACGAACGGGATAGGTATAACTGATGAGGTCATAGAATGGGCGAACAGGGAATGTTACAATGTTGTGCTCTCGCTTGACGGCCGCAAAGAGGTAAATGATCGTTTCCGCAAGAGTATTGACGGCACAGGATCTTATGACATTATTGTCCCCAAATTCCAGAAATTCGTAAAGGCGCGCGGCGATAAGAACTATTACATGCGCGGCACATTTACCCATTATAATCCTGATTTCACAAGAGCCCTGTTCCATATGGCTGATGACCTGGGATTCACGGAACTTTCGATGGAACCTGTAGTCGCAGCTCCCGGAGCTGACGAAGCACTTACATCTGATGATATCGAGATTGTCAAGGAGCAGTATGAGATCCTTGCAAAAGACATGATAAGAAGACGCAGACAGGGCCATCCGATCACGTTCTATCACTACATGATCGACTTGTCAGGCGGACCCTGCATATATAAGAGAATATCAGGCTGTGGTTCAGGCACAGAGTACATGGCGGTGACGCCTTGGGGAGACCTGTACCCCTGCCATCAGTTCGTTGGCGATGAGAGATATAAGCTCGGTGATATCTGGAACGGCGTGACTAATACTCAACTGCGCGATGAATTCAAGCTCTGCAACGTTTATGCGCGTCCTGACTGCAAGGACTGCTGGGCAAAACTGTATTGCTCCGGCGGCTGTGCGGCAAACGCGCTTCACGCGTCAGGCTATATACACGGCATTTACAAAGACGGCTGTGAAGTATTCAAAAAGCGTATTGAATGTGCGCTTATGATCAAAGCATCTGAGAATGAAGACATGGAAAAGGCACAGCAGTAGGTAATCTGGAAAACAAGACAAGGAGCCATACAATGGACATTGAAAAGATCTGTGCAGCCTGCGATCACACACTGCTCAAACAGGACAGCACATGGGAACAGATTAAGGCCCTGTGTGATGAGGGAATGAAATTTCATGCATCGAGTGTCTGTATTCCGCCATGTTATGTTGCCGGGGCGGCGCAGTATCTTGACGGGCGCCTGCCTGTGACTGTCGTTATAGGCTTTCCAAATGGATACAATACGACAAAGATAAAGATCGCAGAGGCGGAGGATGCCATTGCAAATGGTGCTTCTGAGCTTGACATGGTGATAAATGTCGGATGGGTAAAATCGGGACGGTTTGATCTTGTTGAAAACGAAATAAAGAAGATGCGTGAAGTGACAAAAGGCCATATTCTGAAGGTCATAATAGAGTGCTGCCTGCTGACAGAAGAAGAGAAGAAACATATGTGCAGGATCGTGACAGAGGCGGGGGCTGATTTCATAAAGACTTCAACAGGCTTCTCGACCGGAGGAGCGACAATCAGCGACGTAAAGCTTCTCAGGGCAAATGTCGGTCCTGATGTAAAAGTAAAAGCTGCCGGCGGAATCCATTCACTCGTTGAAGCAGAAAATTTTCTGAACAACGGGGCGGACAGACTCGGCACCAGCAGCGTAATAAGTCAGGTCAGCAAACTGTAGATCAGTTTATGATATGAATGCCGGAGAACAGCGGAACTTCTCTTTTCTCGCCGTTGCATGCACCTATGAGCGCTATGATCCAGCATACAAGTACGAAAATTCCCCAGAAACATCCGATTACAGGAATGCATGACAGCAGTGCAAAGATGTTGAGTACTACTGACAGATTAAGGTGATAACGAAGATAATCATCATTACGATTTCCGGAACAAATGGCAATTATAAAGCCGATGATCGTAATATAAGTCACTATTCCCCATATATAATTCGGGTTGGTCTTGTCGTCGCCCGCACCATTCGGCTCTTTTGCTTCAAATTCCTGATAAGGCTTCTGCTGCTGATAATAGCCTGTGCCTGCAGCGTTGTCCTTGCTTCCGGCATTATCCGATGAGGAAGTTCCGGAAGCACCGGCGGATTCGTCTTCCTGAGCTGCGCCGCAGCAAGGGCAGAATTTCATGTCATCTCCTATTTCGGAACCGCATTTCTTACATGTTTTCATCCAAACTTTCCTCACTTTCTTATTGTCGCTGACATGTCTTTGATGTCAGATTTTCTCTTGTTCCATATTTCACATGATACCACACAAGCCATAACGTGAACAGAATGATGGACAATGAAGATACAATTATTCCTGCCCTGAATCCGGGGGTGTGATATTCAAATTCTATAGAACACTGCCCTCCGGGGACCACTATAGCCATCATGCCGCCGGAATCGTATATTTCAGTTTTGCTGCCATTTACAAAAGCCGACCAGCCTTCGTCGTATGGAACGCTGAAGTACACAAGTTTTGACGTGTCATAATCGGAAGTACAGGTGAACCCGTGACCGTCACGCACAAAGTCAGAGACCGCTCTGGCCTTGTTCCTTTCGGCATATTCAGCCACAGGAATGTCATAATCGATGTCGACGACTGACCACTGCGGCGCGACATCGGCGACTTTGTCAGTATCGTCAGGATCCATTGCCGCTGAATCAAGCATCGCTATTCCGCGAAGACTCACATCTATGTACATCAGTTCATCTGCCGAGATCACGTGATCGACGGCAAAACCTATAGGCGAAGCATCAAGTTCTGATATGTAGTGTGTACTTCCGTCCTCGGGAACACTGATTGTCACGCCGTTCGTACAGCTATCATCGCAGGTGTCGGTTATAAGATATTTTGCGCCTACAAGCTCGCGGAGCCCGCTCACCTCGGTGAGATCCATTCTGAGTATAGGCGAAGAATAACCGAAGAGTGCATCGAATTCGTCGAGCGAATAATTGACGGTTGATGAAAAACTCCCGGTCCCGGCGGCCTCACCGGTGAGTGTTTCGACATTATCGTTTGTCGTGTAACGGTACTGTGGGTCCAGAGCCGTAAGCTGTGATCCAAGCTCATATTCCGCGAGATACTCAGAAGAATCAGTGCCTGCGGTATAAAATCTCAGGGTGAGGAACGTGGTGAGGACTGCTGCCGCCGCGGCAAAACAAGTGACGGCGCGTGGATTTAGTTTTCCCGTTTTATAAAGTACTGCTACGATCAGTGATCCAAGAACGGCAATCCCGCAATAGAGTGCAAACCTCCATGTGTGGAACACAAGTTCTTCGGGCCAGAAGTCATCACTCACTTTGACAAAGCGGCACACCAGCCAAAGAGCCACTATGAGAGAACAATTGATTACGGCTCCGGGAATGATGCCACGTCGGAGCTCAGGGTCTTCCATTACTTTCAGCCCTGCAAGAATGAAAATGAGAGCTGCCATGAACCACCAGCGTTTGTAATCCGTAGAAAGCGCGAAGAAAAGCGATGACAATATCGGCACAAAACTCATTACAATCAGTGTGAGAATGAAAGCCGATAAGCGGTCGCGCTTTTTTATGAGGTAAGCGATCACAAGCGTCATTCCGACAAGCGGGAGATAGATTGATGCAGAGTCATAATTGAAGGGTACGACGGCACTCTGATCAGGCATAACGTCAGCCGGGATAAGAAAGCCCTTGATATACTCAAGATAAAACCTCAGGCTATAAACAAAGCTGCTCATATCAAGATGAGCGAGTGAAAATGATCTCGGGTTTTGCCTTATATAGTAGATGCATGGGATAAAAAGGAACGATGAAAGACCTGCGCCGAGTAGTGCACAGCCTATGGTCTGGAAAACGGAGATGAACCATGCGCGGAGCTTTCTTCTGTATCTGAAAAGAAAATAGATTATGAGAAAAACTGCTTCGAGCACAAAGAAAAAGTAATTGGACAGGCAATTTACAGCAATTGCAACAACGAATATAACGCGGCCACGGTGAATGAGATCGCGATGAGAAGTTTCGTCCATGCTCATGTCGAGCCCGAGAAGCAGCAGTGGGAAGAGAGCAACCGCGTCATGAAAATAATAATAAAGGAGATTCACGCTCTGAAAGCCGCAGAAAGCATACATCACAGCCCCCGCCGTTGCATAACGTTCATCTTTGACGTAGCGCTTAAGGTAGAGAAATGATGTCATGCCGGCAATGGCATACTTAATGATACAGACAGGCACTATGAGGTAAGGCACAGCCTCAGACGGAAAGAGAAAAGTGATCCATACGAAAGGACTTCCGAGACCATAGAAGGCGAAACTCTGGATGAAACCGCTGCCGAGATCAAGATTCCAGACCCAGCTGTCAAGGCCGGATGTTTTGATGTTGTTGTTCATCGCGGTGAGAAATGGTATGGCCTGTGTGTTGAAGTCATCGCGCAGGATCAGGAAACCACCGTTCTTAATGATGTAATACGCAAAGGACAGAGCAGCCAACGCGCAGCAGAGCAGGACGCAGCGAAGGAGCTCGTGACTCTTTGCACGGTCTCCGCCATTAGGAGTCTTAGTCGTGTGATAAGCTGCTTCTTTTTTCGAAGGACTGATAGAGGTCATTATTATCTGTAACTCCTGGTTTATGAGCAGATCTGTCAGTTGATTATTTCTATGATCTTGCCGGCAATTCTTCCGGCGCCGAGCCCGTCTGTGAG
>JAAZDA010000046.1 GCA_012512995.1 Clostridiales bacterium
GTCATAAGGCGGGGGATTATGCGTCCAGATATGCGGTCGATAATGTTGTGGGTGAGATCCAGTCGGCCAAAGACCACGATAACCGTAAGGTTATAGAGAAGGCACTCCTTGATGCAAACCGCGGACTCAGAAAAGTTGCGGCCGGCAGCGAAGAGTATTCGGGGATGGGAACGACTTTTGTTGCGGCCACTATAAACGACGGCAGGATCCTCGCCGCCAATGTTGGTGACAGCAGACTTTATATTGTAGGTAAGGAAGGGAACATAAGACAGATAACTGTCGATCACTCTCTTGTGGAAGAAATGATCCTTGCCGGCGGACTTGATAAAATAGGCGCCCGCAATCATCCGGATAAGAACATCATCACGAGAGCGATCGGAGGCGATGATGACCTTACCATAGATTATTTTGAAGAAAATCTTGTGCCTGGTGATACAGTCCTTATGTGCACTGATGGACTGACAAATATGGTAGATGATGACCGTATTGCCGAGATCATCGCGCTCGACACTACTGATGACGAAAAGGCCAGGATCCTGGTCAATGAAGCGAACCGTAACGGCGGAAGGGATAATATAACAGTTATCCTGATCGATCCGTACTACACCGTCTGAGCGGAGGAGAACGAATGGTAAAAATGGGAATGCTTATAGCCGATCGCTATGAGATAGTTGATAAGGTCGGCACGGGCGGAATGTCAGATGTTTATAAAGCAAAGGACCACAAGCTCAATCGTTTTGTGGCTATTAAGGTGCTTAAGCAGGAATTTGCGGAGAATGCCAGTTTTGTCTCAAAATTCCGCGTGGAGGCACAGGCCGCAGCAGGTCTGATGCATCCAAATATTGTAAATGTATATGATGTCGGCGAGGAAAAAGGGCTCTATTATATCGTAATGGAGCTCGTCGATGGAATTACGCTCAAGAAGTATATAGAGAAGAAAGCACGCCTTTCAGTCAGAGAGGCTGTCAGCATTGCGATCCAGGTCTCAATGGGTCTCGAGGCAGCACACAACAATCACATCATACACAGGGATATAAAACCGCAGAATATCATTATTTCCAGGGACGGCAAGGTAAAGGTCACGGATTTCGGCATAGCGAAGGCCGCTACCAGCAATACAATAACAAGCAACGTAATGGGATCGGTACACTACACATCGCCTGAACAGGCACGTGGCGGATACAGTGATGAGAGGAGCGATATTTATTCACTCGGCATTACATTGTTTGAGATGCTGACAGGGCGCGTGCCTTTTAATGGAGAGACTACTGTCGCCATTGCGATAAAACATATCCAGCAGCCCATGCCTTCGCCGTGTGAGTTTGTGCCGGAAATACCGCGAAGTGTTGAACAGATAGTTCTCAAATGCTGCGAGAAGAGCCCTGACAGACGTTACCAGAACATGGGAGAGCTTATTGCGGATCTCAAGGAATCGCTGCTTCACCCTGAAGATGATTTTGTAAAACGTGTAAATCCGGACAATGAGTCGGCAACTCGCATGGCTACTGAGCGCGACAGGCTCGATCTTCGCAATTCATATGACAGAGATGATGACACTGGTGCTGATGAGGACGAGTATGAACAGCGCGAGCCTCTAAGCAGCATGAGATCCAGGAAGAACCGTGCAGAAGCTCCCATGCGGTTGGAAAAAGATGTTCGCCGCCGCTATGAAGAAGATGATTATGGGGACGATTTTGACGAAGATGATAATGATGGGTACAGCCGCAAGGGCGAACGTGTAACAACGATTCTGTCTATACTTGCAGCGGTGCTTATTGGTGTTATCATCATATTCCTCGCAGGCCGTGCAATGGGCATATGGGGGAGCGGCGCTTCAGATGGAGCTGAAACAGCTGCATCCGGTATGGTAATAGTCCCTGATGATCTGGTGGGACAGGACGAGGAATCTGCAAAAACCGAACTGACAGGCTTAGGACTTGTTCCGCAGGTAACATATGAAGAGTCAGCTGAAATGACCTCAGGACTTGTTATTTCCATTGATGTTGAGGCAGGATCACAGGTGCAGTCAGGATCCACAGTTGTCCTGACAGTAAGCGCCGGGACAAATGGCATAACAGTTCCTTCAGTGACAGGACTCACAAAAGCTGAGGCAAAAGCTCAGCTTGAGCAGAAGGGATTCAAAGTCAATTTTGTAGAAGAGGCCAGTGAAACAGTTGATAAAGACAGCGTAATTTCACAGGATCCTGAAGGAAACAGCGCAGCACCGGGAGGCTCTACAATCAATGTAGTAGTAAGCTCCGGAGCAGATACGACAGGAAAGGTCGCGGTTCCGACTGTGACGGGAATGAATGAAGAGGATGCAATGGCTCTTCTTGTCGAATCAGGACTGCAGCTTGGCAACGTTACAGAGAAAGAAAGCGATGACGAAAATATGAACGGGCTTGTTACATCGCAGAGCGAAGAACCCGGAACATATGTAGATAAAGATACAAAGATCGATGTAGAAATTGCAAAATCCGGAGATACGACATACAGCTATAGCGGTGATATTGAAGCACCCACAGCATCAGAAAACGCAAATTATGCGGCAGGTACGCCTGTTTATGTTGTTGTCATAGCGTCCGACGGATCAAAACTGCTCGACACCACATATGATTCGTTCCCTCAGCAGTTCAGTATCCTGCATGTGTCATCGTCAACGGCTACGCTGCAGATGACATGGGCATATACTTCAGAGGCAACAGTGACGACTGATCCTGATACTGGAGAGTCTGTTACAACACAGGGCACGACCTCGCAGCAGACGATCACAAGAACACTCACATTCACAGCAGACAACTGAATTCTGTAGAAAAGGAATGAATGCAGGGCAAGATAATCAAGAGCCTTTCAGGGTTTTATGAAGTCCACACAGATGAGGCTGTTTACCGCTGCAGGGCAAGGGGAGTATTCCGCTCGCTCGGGATAAAGCCGCTTGTAGGAGATAACTGTAGTTTTGACGTGACGGATACTGTCTCTGTTCCAATGGAGGGGAGTATCACTGAGATACTGCCGCGCAGAAACCAACTGCAGAGACCAAATGTTGCCAATATTGATCAGGCTTTGCTGATCTTCTCAATAACACATCCCGTTCCAAGCTACAACATGCTGGACCGTTTCCTCATCACCATGAAGGAAACTGATCTCCCTGCCATTCTTTGCTTCAGCAAAGCAGATCTTGCTCTTGATGAAGAGAAAGAAGAACTGAGGGAAATATATGAGGAATGCGGCTGCAGTGTAGTCTTTATGAGCAATTTTGATGCCGCAGGAGTGGAAAAGCTGCGCGGATATCTGGATGGCAAAACTACTGTTTTTACCGGACCGTCGGGCGTGGGAAAATCAACTCTGATTAACGCACTTTGTCCCGGAGCTGAAATCGAGACAGGCGAGCTCAGCCGTAAGATTCAGCGCGGGAAGAATACGACGAGGCATATAGAGATATTCTCAGCAGGGAGAGGCACATATGTATGCGACACACCGGGCTTCACATCACTCTTTCTTGAGAATACAGACGCTGCTGAACTCAAGTCGTTCTACCCGGAATTTGATCAGTTCGCAGCCAATTGCAGATTCAATGGGTGTATGCATATGGAAGAGCCGGACTGCGCAGTAAAAAGGGCAGTGGAAGATCATGAGATCTCCTCAATACGCTACAACAATTATCGCCAGCTATATGCGGAACTGAAAGACCGCAAACAGGTCTACCGCAGAAAAGAAAACTGAAAGGCAGGTGTGCTGCATGGGCACACCGTTATGGAGGAAAAATGAAATTAGGTATAGTCGGACTTCCGAATGTAGGGAAAAGCACACTTTTCAATTCAATAACAAAGGCAGGCGCTGATGCCGCCAACTATCCTTTCTGCACTATAGAGCCGAATGTCGGCGTTGTAGCAGTACCTGATGACAGGATAAGGAGACTCGGAGAGATGTATCACTCCAAAAAGGTGACTCCTGCCGTGATAGAATTCGTTGATATCGCCGGCCTTGTAAAGGGCGCATCAAAGGGTGAGGGCCTCGGTAATCAGTTCCTTGCGATTATACGTGAATGCGATGCTATCGTTCACGTAGTCAGATGTTTTGAAGATTCTGATGTGGTCCATGTAGAAGGAACGATCGATCCGTTAAGGGATATTGAAACAATTAACATTGAACTGATCTTCGCGGATCTCGATGTGATAGAGCGCCGCATATCAAAGGTGGCGAAGACTGCACGCATGGATAAGGATGCTGCGAAGGAACTTGCACTCCTCAACAGGATCAAGGCACTTCTTGAGGACGGCAAGCCGGCTTCTGCTATTGTCCTAGGAGAGACCGAAGACGATGAGAGAAAGTATATGAGCACATATGCGCTCCTTACGGCAAAACCTGTGATATATGCAGCAAATGTCGCGGAAGATGATCTTGCTGATGACGGTGCGTCTAACGAAGGCGTCAAAAAAGTGCGGAAATACGCGGCTGACACAGGCAGCCAGGCGTTTGTAATAAGCGCCAAAATAGAGGAAGAGATCTCTGAGCTTGATGAAGATGAGAAGAAGGAATACTTTGAGACGCTTGGTATTAAGGAATCGGGTCTTGATAAGCTGATAAAAGCAAGCTACACGACTCTCGGCCTTATGAGTTTCCTCACTGCAGGCGAAGATGAGACAAGAGCCTGGACAATAAAGATAGGTACAAAAGCTCCGCAGGCAGCCGGAAAGATCCACTCTGATATGGAACGTGGCTTTATAAAGGCGGAAGTCGTCAATTATGAAGTGCTTCTCCGCGAAGGGTCACTTTCTGCGGCAAGGGACAAGGGACTTGTAGGAATGCAGGGCAAGGATTACGTGGTGCAGGACGGCGATGTCATGCTCATTCATTTCAATGTCTGACAGGTGAAGGAACTTCACAGGAGAGAATAAATGCCTGATATCATGGGTAAAATGGACATAGCATTCCCAAACCTTGGGATATATCTTAAGAATGTCCCCAAAACAATTACAATCGGTAGTTTTTCCATAGCATGGTACGGCGTGATAATTGCAATCGGGATGCTGGCCGGGATCTTTATGGCAGTTTATGCAGCAAAAAAGAGCGGACAGAATCCTGATACTTATTGGGATGTCGCAGTATGGCTGCTGATTTTCTCAGTTATCGGAGCCAGAATCTATTACGTGATCTTTTTCTGGGATGCATACAAGGATGACCTGCTGCAGATCTTTAATCTGAGAGGCGGCGGACTTGCCATCACAGGAGGAATAATTGCCGGTGTTATAACGATGGTTGTCTTCGCAAGGATCAGGAAAAAGAACTTTCTGGAACTGCTGGATACTGTTGTGTACGGACTCCTCATCGGTCAGATCATCGGCAGGTGGGCAAACTTCATGAACCGGGAGGTCTTCGGCAGATATACGGACTCGCTGTTTGCGATGCGCATACCTTTGGAGATGGTGCGTGGACGTGATATAGACTCCACTATATCGGAACATATTGTGAGCGGTACAAATTATATACAGGTACATCCGACATTCCTGTACGAGAGTCTCTGGAACCTGATGCTGCTCATAATACTGCTGGTCATTCTCAGGAAGAAACGTTTCCACGGTGAGACATTCCTTATATATATGGGGGGCTACGGTATTGGACGCGCATGCATAGAGTATATTCGAACGGATCAGCTCTACATTGCCGGAACGAAGATACCGGTGAATCTTGTTGTAGGAGCTGCGGCATTTGTTGTATGCGTAGTTATCGGCATATGGGCTCAGATAATGGTCAGAAAAGGAAAGATACAACTCATAGATTACAGCAAAGTGGAGCCGTTTGACACCACTAAATCAGGTAGTATGGAAAAGTAAGACTACAACATATACCAAACGCGCTAAATCAGGCACTTCACAGACAATGTGGAGTGCCTTTTCTTATGCTTTTTTTATGCCTGTGAATGTATGTTCTGTATTGCAAAGTGGAGGGAAATGGGGGTATTATGTCATCAGATGGAAGAATGTGGGAGAAAGTGTATCCTTTTGTAATTTCAGGGAGATGTACAGATGTTTGTCGGACAATACAGCCATTCGCTCGATGATAAGGGAAGGCTGATAATTCCTTCAAAATACAGAGATGAACTTGGAAAGAAGTTTTATCTCGTCATAGGATATGATCCATGTCTGTATGTTTACGACGAGGCCGAGTTTGCAAAGTTTGAGCAGTCATCGGCAAATATCGATGAGAAATCCAAAGGAAACCGTGATATAAGACGTTACCTTCTGAGCACAGCTTCGGAGGCTGAACTGGACAAAACGGGAAGGGTACTTATTCCTGACTGGTTGAGGAATCTGACCAACATAAGACCGGGATGTGACTGCATCATCGCAGGTGTCGGTGAAAAGCTTGAAGTTTGGGACAAAGACACCTGGAATGAGAAATTCAGTGCCGACAGGATGAAAGAGATACGTGATTACCTGTACGACAGGGAAACGGATCAGCCTGGTGCAACAGGCGCAGCAAAGCCATCGGAGGAACAGACAGGGGATGGAGTACAAACATGAATCGGTCATGATAAACGAAGTGATCGATAATCTTGCAATAAAGCCGGATGGCATATATGTAGACGGGACGCTAGGCGGAGGCGGTCATTCTTTTCAGATCGCATCAAGACTGACAGAAGGCGGCAAGCTGATCGGAATAGATCAGGATATGGATGCCATAGCAGCAGCTGGAAGACATCTTGCAGTATACAGTGACAGAGTTGAACTTGTTCATGATAATTACGAGGATATTGCAGGAATACTGAGCGAGAGAAAGATAAAAGCAGTGAACGGTATCCTGCTTGATCTGGGAGTCAGTTCTTATCAGCTGGACAATCCGGAAAGAGGCTTTTCATATAACCAGGACGCGCCCCTGGACATGCGGATGGATCAGAGCAGCGCGGTCAGCGCCGGGGATATATTAAATACATATTCTGAAGAGAAACTGACAAAGATCCTCCGCGACTATGGAGAAGAAAGATTTGCTCCAAGGATCGCAGCAAATATTGTGGCTGCCAGACAGAAGGCTCCTCTTGAGCGCACCGGAGAACTGGTAGAGATCATAAGAAGATCAATACCGATGAAGATGCAGGAAAGAGGCGGCAACCCCTGCAAGCGAACATTCCAGGCTGTGAGAATCGCCTGCAACAGGGAACTTGAAGTCCTTGAAGATTCACTGGACACAATGATAGACCTGCTCGCACCGGGCGGCAGGATCGTAGTTATCACATTCCAGTCACTGGAAGACAGGATAGTGAAGAACTCATTCAGAAGGAATGAAAACCCATGCACCTGTCCACCGGAATTTCCGGTATGTATATGTGGGAAGAAATCCAAGGGGACTGTAATAACAAAGAAAGCGTTGATCCCTGATAAAGAAGAAACTGAACATAACAGCAGAGCAGCGAGTGCCAGGCTGAGAGTTTTTGAAAAAGTGGTTATGCCGGGAGGTACTGTATGAGCAGACATTATGAAGAGACAAATAACAGGAATAACAGAACATATAATAGAAGTACCTCTTCTCGAAGCAATGGTTATGTGTATGGATCAGCTGCTCTTGATTATGATAGAAATTATGAGCAGAGACGCCACAGAGAATACAGCAGAGAAGCACAGAGACCGGAGCAGAATACTCAGACAGGAGTTTCACATTTTCCGCTTGTTCTAGTCACGGGAATGCTTGTATTCCTCACTGTAGCAGTTATTTATTATGTTCAGCTGATGGCAGGCGTAAGTACGACAAATAACAATATTTCGTCTATGCAGAATCAGATAAAAACACTGAAGACTGCAAATGATCAGCGCTATGAAGAAATCAACAGCAGCATCAATTTTGACCAGATAAAGGAAATCGCAATAAATGAACTTGGAATGAAATATGCTGACGCTGATCAGGTCGGGACATACAGCAATGAATCTGATGATTATGTACATCAGGTAAACGAAGTTGGCAAGTAGACCACAGCAGATCACGGCGGAATGTTACCTTGCACCGCTGTCATAAAAATGATAATATGAGCCGGACTTATTTTTGGGTCCGGCTCGTTGTATACAATAAGGACCTGATTACAGACAGCAATATCTGATATCGGGAACGGTGATTATTTATTGAGAAACAAAAAAAGGAAAAAAAGCAGAAACAGTGATGAACCGATGCGCTTCAGAAGCTTCGCAGTATTTTCAAACAGAATGAGGACAAAGCTTCTTGTTTTGTTTGTTCTTGTTGCCTGCCTGTTCCTGGTGTTTGTCGGCAGAATAGTGACGATCAATCGAAACGACGGTGACAGATACAAGAGACAGGTCCTCCTTCAGCAGGCATATGACAGCACAACACTTCCGTTCAAGAGAGGAACAATAACAGACTCAAAAGGCACAGTCCTTGCCTCAAGCACACTTGTCTACAATGTTGTTATAGATCCTTATGCCATTCTTCAGGACGAAGCTTATCTTGAACCCACTATAAAGGCTGTAAGTTCCATATTTGGAAACGATACAGGGGAACTCAGCGAATATATAAAAGGGCACACGGATTCGAGATACTATATAGTCGATAAACAAGTCTCAGGCGCAGCCAAAACAAGTTTTGAGGATCTTGTCGCTCAGAGCACAAAAGAAGACGGTACAACTGATATACAGGGTGTGTTCTTTGAAGAATCATATATAAGGAGTTACCCGAACAGCACGCTCGCTTCTGATGTCATAGGTTTTGCCGGAAGTGACAACAACGGTCATTATGGTCTTGAGGAGTATTACAATGATACGCTAAATGGAACGGCCGGCCGCAGTTATGGTTATATTGATGACACATCTGATGTAGAAGAGACTACGATCACAGCAACTGATGGCGATAACCTTGTACTGACTCTGGATGCAAATATCCAGAGCATAGTCGAAAAATACATTCAGGAATTTAACGATAAGCATAAGGATGAGACGCGCTCTGGAAACGGAGCCAGAAATACCGGCTGTGTGGTCATGGATGTCAACAGCGGCAGTGTACTGGCGATGGCGGGCTATCCCAACTATGACCTGAATAATCCTACTGATACAAGTCCGCTTGTCGGAATGACAAAACTTGATTTTGAGAACAATGATCAGCCGGTGCAGGATGAATATCTGACGCAGACAGACGTCGATGCCCTGACTGATGATCAGAAGAGTGTTTATCTGAACGCTCTCTGGAAGAATTACTGCATTTCTGATTATTATGAACCGGGATCTGTGGCAAAGCCGTTCACAACAGCTGCCGGTCTTGAAGAAGGAGCCTTTTCTCCCACTCAGACATTCAACTGCGAGGGCAGTCTTACTGTCGCTGAGGGCACAGAGCCAATCAAGTGCCATAATACATTCGGAGATGGCCTGCTTACGGTCGGAGAGGCGATCGAGAGGTCATGCAACGTCTGCCTTATGCAGGAAGCACTTGCAATGGGCAAGGACGAGTTCTGTGAATATCAGAATATTTTTGGATTCGGGCTCAAGACTAATATCGATCTTGCAAACGAAGCAAAGACAAATACTCTGATTTATACTGCTGACGATATGGGGGTGACAGATCTTGCCACCAATTCATTCGGGCAGAACTTTGACGTCACGATGGTACAGGTGATTTCGGCATTTTGCTCGCTTATCAACGGAGGTAATTATTACCAGCCTCACGTTGTGTCCAAGATAACAAGCTCAAGCGGCGCAACAGTTAAAAATATCGAGCCGCGTGTCATCAAGAAAACAATATCAGAAGAAACA
>JAAZDA010000047.1 GCA_012512995.1 Clostridiales bacterium
TATCACATATAGCATGAAATACTCGATCCGTGAGCAGAAATGAACGGAATCTGAGATCACATAGAATAACCGCGAATAGCCGAGTATCCATATGGCAACAGAAATAATGAACATTGAGAACCAGAACCAACGCTGCATGCCTCTATAGCGGAACGAATAAATGCCAAATATAACACCGAGAATAATGAAGACAAAAAGAACGGATATGAGAAGCGCGAAGTCAGCGCTGTGACCGACTATAGGATAATCAATAGCCTGATATACATTCTGGATGCGCAGGGCATGAACATGACCCATACCGCAATTCTGCAATTGTTCTATTGTGATGGTAAGGTCATTGCCCCAGTCTTTTTCAGGAATCGGGGCAATGCACAGGAGATCCCCGATAAGACGGTTGCTGTCATATGAGTCACGCCCATCGGAATACAGCACATTGCCGTCCATGTCGCTTACAGTCACCGCAGCATTATACCAGAAAAAAGACAGTGCAGAGTTCTTAATCTGCCGGTCTGAATCAAGCGGAACGGTAAGGATCAGAGTGTCACCTTCACGTGGCACGTCAAAACTGTTTCCTTCATATTTAGTTGAAGACCCATCAGACCGGATCAGCTCTGCGGTTATGGAACCGCTGACATCTATGTATGATGAAGAAGCCATAGCAAAATCAACGCATCGCAGTATGACCTGTAGCAGAAATACTCCGGCGAACAGCAGGGCAGCAGAAGAGTAGCTGAAAGACCTGTGTTTAGCTTTCTTTTGTTTTCCGGCGGTCAACTTTGCCATCATAAGCCTCATTGCGAAATCAATTTGTGAAGAACACAAATCAATAGAAGCGGAGCAATTCGTATAGCATCATAGCCAAAATGGGGTTTTGACCCCTACATCATATTATTATAACTCAATTACTTCATCAGCACAGCATTTATAGACATTTATTGACAGTAACCGGACAGCTTTGTTTTGAGGTGCAAGGATTGCAGTTTTGTAGTATCCTTTGTATTGATTCGTCACAAATTTAACGGAGGCAATTCCAATATGAAATTATCGATCGCAGATCTTCTCAAAGGAACGGAAGAAATCGAGACCGCGATTGCGGATTATTACGGCAGCAAAACAAACCAGAATGCATCGCGTGTACTTGAGGCTGTGAAGAAACAGATGGATCAGGGCACAAGGCTGCTCGTGGCGGCGAGCCCGTCTGCGGATGTTGTGAATATTAATGATAAGAAGAAACAGGAGAGGCGTTTCAGGCTCAACAGGCTTAAGTCCCCTGACGGAAGAGAGGTCGCTGTGGCGTTCACTACAGAGGCTGAACAGAAAAAGGGTAAGCCTACATCAGCTATAGCAATGCCGATCAAAGATGTCATTGAAATGCTTGACCAGAACCAGGAACTGAGCGGAGTAATAATTAATCCGTGGGGGCAGAGATTTATTATACCGAGACAGTCTGTGGCTGTCCTGCTCGGAAAGAACAGTGCCGCGCAGGCAGCGCCGCAGAGCCATGTCTATGTCGAAAAGGGTGACATCACCCAGCTGGCGGTCGAGTGTATCGTAAATGCGGCAAATGAATCGCTTCTCGGAGGCGGAGGCGTTGACGGCGCCATACATAAGGCGGCAGGCCCGAAGCTTCTTGAAGAGTGCATGACGCTTGGCGGCTGCAAAACAGGTGAGGCAAAGATCACAAAGGGTTATGATCTGAAGGCGGCACATATTATTCATACAGTGGGGCCTGTATATCCGGAAGGCGGGAGCGCCGAAGATAAGAAGAAAGCATCTGAACTTCTTGCTTCGTGTTACCTCAGAAGCCTCGACCTGGCAAAGGCAAACAACATCCACAGCATTGCTTTCCCGGCAATATCAACAGGAGCATATGGATATCCGCTCGGCGAAGCAGTTCCGATAGCTATGAGTGCTGCTACTGCATGGCTTCGCACAAATAAAGACTACATAATGCAGATCATTATGTGCTGTAAGGAGGATGATGTGCTCAGTGAGTACAGGAATTTCCTGGGCAGGATAAGTGAGCTGAACAAGGCGGCTGCTGCCGCAAGAGCTGGTGCGGTGCCTGAAAAGGATCTTGCGCGCAGCGCTATGATGGGATGTGCCGTAGGCGACGCGCTCGGAGTTCCGTATGAATTCAAGACAAGGGAAGAAATGACAGCAGCGCCCGCGACCGGTATGACGGGACACGGAACTCACGATCAGCCGGAAGGCACATGGTCAGATGACAGTTCGATGATATTCGCCGCGGTTGACAGCATGAACAGTGGCACCGTCAATTATAAGGATGTGATGGAAAACTATTTCAAATGGAGGATGTACGGAGAATATACACCTGCAGGAGAAATGTTCGATATTGGAAATGCAACTGATACTGCGATCATGAACTACGCCAGGGGAACGGATCCGCTCAAATGTGGCTGCACAGGTGAAAACGAGAACGGCAACGGATCTCTTATGCGCATAATGCCTTTTGCGCTCCTCCTGACAAGAAAAGGACATGTCGCAACAGACGCTGACAGGACAATGCTCCACAATGCTTCGGCGCTCACCCATGCCCACGCGCGCAGCAAACTTGCATGTGAGATATACGGACTTATAGTAAGGAACCTCGTGACGCA
>JAAZDA010000048.1 GCA_012512995.1 Clostridiales bacterium
ACTTGGCGAACAGCACGCCGCCCACTGTATCGAAAACGAAGGCTACCAGTCCCAATGCCAGAATGAACAAGGTCCGGACGTTGAGGAAATACTCAGCCCGCATCTGTGACGCGACAGTAATTCCGAGGAGCAGCGTGATTATATTTGCAAGTGAATGCTGTGCGGTGTCCGAAAGCGAATCAAGTACACCGCATTCTCTTATGATATTTCCGAACATCAGGAAGCCGATCAGTGCCACTGATCTCGGGGCAATCAGACCCGCAATAATTGTTATGCAGATCGGAAACAGAATCTTTGCTGTCTTGGAAACACTGTGCGCATTGTACTCCATGTGAATTCTGCGCTCTTTCCTGGTTGTCACAAGCTTAATGACCGGCGGCTGAATTATCGGCACCAGCGCCATATATGAATACGCTGCAACTATAATTGCGCCAAGATATTTTGAATTAAAATAGTCTGCCACGAATATCGATGTCGGCCCGTCCGCCGCGCCAATAATTCCGACTGAAGCCGCATCCTGCAGGCTGAATCCGAACAGTGTCGCGAGGCTCAGAGTAAAGAATATTCCGAACTGTGCCGCGGCTCCGAAGAGCATCATCTGCGGGCACGCAAGCAGCGGCGTAAAGTCGATCATTGCGCCGATACCTATGAACAGGATCAGCAGGAAGAGCTCATTCGAGATTCCCGAACTGAAGAGAATATCCAGCGGCCCGTTCTCAGTCACACCATCAATCACCTGAGTCACAGCACCTGACATCGGGAGATTCACCAGGATCGCGCCAAAACCCATCGGCACAAGCAGCGTCGGCTCCATCTTCTTCACAATTCCGAGGTAGATCATAGCCCCGCCAATAAGCCACATGACCATCATCTGCCATGTGATGTTTCCAACATTGGAAAACAAACCAAATATTTCTTCCATACTCTTCTCCTTACAATTATGAGCATCCCTTGCCCACGTTGTTCGTGATCCGGCTTCAAACAAAAAAAGACTCCTATTGCAAAGACCTGAAGCCTCCGCAATAAAAGTCTTGCTGTCGCATAAAAAACTTATACCGGAATCGGATGTCTCCATCGTGCTGACGCTCCCGGTCGCAGCCTCTTGTCGCAATTTCATAGTCACCATTCTTGATGATAATTGCAACAGAACCTCTGCCAGCTACTCCCTTTTATTGATTTGTTATCACTTATTCCTCAGCGGATCTTTGCCCGCCGTCTGTATCTCATAATATCCAGTACACGTCTGGAAGTCAAACGAAACATTTTTAGCATATGACCCAGTGTATTGCTGTACCCCAACACGATCCGGGCCAGAAAATGTTTTGATCAATCACGATTCTCTTCAATCAGGTTCTTGTAGAAGTCGACGCAGCCCTGCAGGCAGTTACACTCGATATTCTCGTTGAGCCCGTGCATTCCCTTCATCTGCTCAGGGCCGTAGATCACAGGGGCAAAACGCACGATATTGTCGCAGATTTCCTGATAGCAGCGCGCATCGGTCGCACCAGTCATCACGTATGGACTGCCCGCGACGCCGGGGAATGTCCTGCCAATCACGTCCTGGACCATGTGGAATGCCGCGCCGTTTATGTCGATGGATTCCGTGTAATCGTTCGCATGCATTATTTCCGTCGAAAGTCCGTATTTATCGGCTCTTTTCCTGATGATGTCGAGGCTCTCGTTCATTCCCTGGTGAGGGATGAAACGCATGTTTGCGCTGACTGATGCCTCCTGCGGCATGACGTTTACGGCGTCCGACCCCGATTGCATCGTGAAAGCAATTGTTGTCTTCAGCATCGCCGCGCCCTGTGCTGAGATCTTCGGCATGAACTTCGTTAGAAGTCCCCTGAAGAGCCACAGATTCTCGAAAACATATCTGAGCCCCGTTCCCGCGTATGGCGCGAGAGTCCTGAACATTGCGGCGACTTCCGGCAGCATCTTCTTCCTGAACGGGTCATGTCTGTCCACATCCGTAACGAATGCTGAGAGCCTTATTATTGGCGAGTTTGGTGACGGTGCACTCGCGTGCCCGCCGTTTCCTTTTGCAGTAAATTTCACGTCGGCCTTGCCCTTTTCGAACACGCCGACCATCGCAAAGTTGCCCTTTATCCCGCCTATCGGGTCGGTGATTATCCCGCCGCCTTCATCGCAGACAAGGTATGGCTTAACTCCTCTTCTCTTAAGTTCCGCCACGATTTTCGGGCAGCCGTCTCCCGCCCATTCCTCTGTGCATGCCGATGAGAGATAAACATCATTCTCAGGAACATAATCATCCTCAAGAAGTTCCTCGACCGCCTGGAAGAAGCCCATCACCGAACACTTCGTGTCCGATGTGCCTCTCCCCCATACCTTGCCATCCGCGATATCCCCCGAGAAAGGCTCGTGCTCCCACGTTCCCTCTGCCGGCACTACGTCCTGATGACTCATCAAAACAAGTGGCCTGTCATGGCTCTTTCCTTCCCATTTAATCAGAAGGTTGCCATCGATCTCCATCTTCTCAAGCTTCTCGTGAACGAGCGGGAAGAGCTCCGCCAGCACTTTGTGGAATCCCAGGAACTTCTCTCTGTCGTGAACATCCTGATAAGAGGTCGTGTCATACCGGATCATCTTCGAGAGTTTTGACGAATACAGCTTCGTGCGCGCCTCGTCCGGGTGAGGCACGTAATCAGATGTCTTCTTCGGAATCGTCAAAGTGTGAATGGCTGCAATCAGGAGCAGCGCCAGAAAAACTACTATAATGACAAGGATAATATAGAGGATTATCATAACGGATCTCGTTCCTTTCATTTGAGTAAAGCCCCTGTGGTACTTATGCCTGTTCTTTTGCGCTCGATTTCTTCCATCCCAGGAATGCAAGTCCGATTGCAAGCGCGCCCGACGGAATTATCATGATGCTGGTCTGCGATGTGAGCGCCGGGAACAGGATGAACAGCGCGCTCATTAGAAGGAGCGGCGCAAGAGCGAGCCTGATGTTCTTGCGATAGTACTGATATGCCATGGCACCGAAAAGTGCCGGGACCACGTTGTCGAATGCGGGTGCGAGCATGGGGCTCTGAAGTATCGGCTGAAGCGGCACGAGGAGCAACACACCAAGCGCGAGAATCGCGATTGTTACGAGCGATGATGTCGCGATCGAGAGTGTCGATATGATCTCGTTCTCTGTCGTCCCCGCCTTTGTTCCCGCAATTTCTCTTGCATTCATGGCGCAGGGGATCTTCATGTTGATGAGATTTCCCGTTATGAATGCGAGGTACCCGCCGCCCGCACCGAGCATCGGTGTGTAGACCAGAAATTCCACCACGCTCGATACCGTCCAGACCAATCCGACCGCAAGGAAACCTTTGGCCACTGCCCCGAGATCCGGCATTGCTCCGAGATATTTACCTATTACGAACGGCGCGCCCACCAGCAGAACAAGTGTTATCGCCGATACTATGCGCCCGATTATGTGTGTGTTGCGATTAAATTTATCTATGTTCATCTCTGTATCCTCTTCTCTTCTAGATTATTATTGCCGCCAGCATACCGATCAGCATACTCGCCGCAATAGAGAAACTCTCGAGCCAGACCATATGCTTCTTCTCAGCAAGATATGTGAGTCCCGCCATAACAAGCGCCGCGACTACCGCTACAATGATTGGCGTTATGTCGCCTGAGAAGGTGAAGAGACCATTTCCTGAAACAAAATTTCCGATGTAACTTCCTATATAAGCGCTGACAAGACCAATGAACATCGCTGTCATGGCGAAGTCGCCAAAACCCTTCTTTGTGCTTGTTTTGCCACCGCTCAGTTTCTTTGTATATTTCTTGTTGAAGATAATCGAGAGTATCATTCCCCACATGATGCAGATGCTCATGAGGAGCGCGATCGTCGCAAACGCTCTCGGTGTCATGCCATCAATTGAGAGCCTGCTCATGCCGACCTGCTCTGCTGCCGCTTCAGCGACCTGTGTCTCATAGTGGAGCGCGCCAATTACCGACAGCCTCAGCCACGGCCACGGTGTTCCAAGACTTCCTGACAGCGCTATTACACCGAGCAAAATTCCGACCGCCGGCAACACCGAAAAAGTCGCGCTTGAAGTTATCGTCCTCTTCAGGACTTTTGTGTCCATTCCCAAAGCCTTGCCTGCCTTGTAGGAACGCACAAGAAATATGACACAGACAATCGCGACAAACAGGATTATCCCGCCGCACACTGCATACATAAATGGACTGTTGAGCTCACTGAGCATATGTTTTGCCTCCGTTTACTTGTAATGTCTTTTTGCACCTGTTTATTTTACACCAAAAGAGGATCTGCGAGCCCCTTTAAACCGCATTGTTGTCGGATTTACCTGTGATTTCATTGTCCTGCGATTTTCACAGGTAAGCTGGCTGATCATGTGCCCTGCCAGACTTGCTCCCTTACCTGTGATTTCATTGTCCTGCGATTTTCACAGGTAAGCTGGCTGGCAAGCGCATGACAAGAGTTGAAATTCACACAAAACTACCAGGTGGCGAAACTAAAAAGTTCAAAATCCAATCCCCTATTGATTATCCCGCAAGAATCCATTAGACTCAATCTAGCTGAATACTCATCTTCATGTACCTGACATCTGGTTTGGTACCTCAGCTCCGTCACCTTGATTTGCATCTATTTTTCACCGTCATATATCACATCAACACGCGCATATCTGAAACGCTCTGCCAATCACACTCAAAGGAGATCCATCATGAATCAAAGCAAGAACGCAATCCCTGACAACTTATTATCTCTTCTTAATGAACGGCTACAAATGCTTACTTACTTGATTGGTAAGGCTGAGAAAGACCTTAAAAATCCACCGGACGGAACACTTCGCATGATAATGAGCCACGGCTCAAAACAATATTATCACTGTAGTCCTGGGTGCACTCATATCAAGTATATCCGTCAATCCGATGCAAAGCTTCCACAGAGAATTGCTCAGAGAGACTATGCCAAATTGACAATGGACACCGCCAAAAAGGAATATCGTGTTCTAACTGATTTTGTTAAACACTATGAACCTGATCTTGATTCATTTATTGCTGGCAAGCTTCCAGAATATAAGCAGGAATTGATCAGGCATTATGTTGAATCTGACGCGGATTTCATAACTCATTGGCTGGCCATAAAAGAAAAAATCAAATCTGAAAATATTACACCAATGCAGATAAAGTATCCTGTCAACAAAGAAAACGGCAAAATAACAACAGAGCGTGGCGATTACGTTCGTTCGAAATCCGAAAAGATATTGGCAGATAAGTTACTCCTCAGGAATATCCCGTACTCTTATGAGTGCCCCTTATATATCAGAAATTTTGGATATCTGAACCCTGATTTATGTAGTGTGAAACCTGCTCCAGAAGCATCGCAAAAACAAAGAATACGATCATCCCGCACCAGAACGGTGCCATCTTTGCGCCTGTCTTTATTTTCCACACAACGATCAGAACTATCGGTAAAAGAAAAGCTCCGATTGCAAAAAATCATAACTCAACTGCTGAAATCATATCTATCTTCCCTCTCTGAATAGTATCCTTCATTCCTTCGGCGTATTCTTGCCACTCTTTTTATGCTCCCGGACGCACTCCGTAAGAAGATATTCTATCTGGCCGTTGAGAGAGCGGAAATCATCCTCCGCCCACTCTGCCAGTTCACTGTAAAGTTTTGCATTGAGCCTCAGCGGCACCTGCTTCTTCTTGTTCTCTTCCATTCATGTCTCCGGATTTCAGTTTGAATCCAAACGCCAGCTGGCTTAAGCTGTGAACTTACTATACATAGTTTTAGTACAGACTTCCTGAATTCACGATTGGCTGTGCGTCATGGTTGCCGCAGAGCACAACGAGCAGATTGGAGACCATCGCGGCCTTTCTCTCGTCATCAAGTTCAACAACATTGTTCTTGTTCAGGCGATCGAGTGCCATCTCTACCATTCCTACTGCTCCATCGACGATCATCTTTCTCGCATCAATTATGGCCGAAGCCTGCTGCCTCTGCAGCATTACTGCCGCAATTTCCGGTGCATAAGCAAGATATGTGATCCTGGCTTCAACTACTTCCAGACCGGCGATCGTGACCTTGGACTGGATCTCATCCTTAATACGTTTTGCGACAAGCTCGCTCGAACCGCGAAGACTGCCGTCATCAGCGATCCCATCGCCTGTTGTGTCGACGTTCGGTGCTACATCATAAGGATAAAGTCTCACGATATTTCTAAGAGCACTGTCGCACTGAAGTGACAGATATTCCTTATAGTTATCTACGTTGAAGACTGCGCACGCCGTGTCTACCACACGCCATGTTACTGCGATTCCGATCTCAATAGGATTTCCAAGACAGTCATTTATCTTCTGCCTGTTATTATTGAGCGTCATGATTTTAAGCGAAATCTTGTTGTTGACTGAGTTCTTGCTCTCAATGTTGATTCCGTTTGCCGGAATGATGAACTGCTTTGAACTGCCCTCATCCTGAACATCACCGCTCTGGCTGAGTCTGGTTTTGGCAGCAGGATTAACGCTGACGCAGAAAGGATTAACATAATAAAATCCAGGCTCCTTAAGCGTTCCCACATAGTTTCCAAACAGTGTCAGGAGCAATGCCTCCTGGGGCTTGAGCACCTTGAGCCCCAGGAATGGGAACCATCCGATGCACAGCCACACGACTGCAACTATGAACAGCACCGGCGACTGATCATTATCCATCATCATTCCGCCGAATACCGTGCCAACTACTGCGACAGCATACAGCAGTATTGTCACAACAAGTACTAACATTCCATTCTTCTTATTATTCAAAACTTTCTCTTTCATATTATTCCTCCCACCTGGGTACTTTTGCGAAGATCCGCAATGCGGCTGCTCCACATATAAGTGTTCTCAAATAATTCAGCATCAGTGCTGATATCAATATGATATCACTTTAATACCTAATTGCAAGTAGTATTACATATACCGTTTGACCATATAAAAAGGCAGGTACTGTCATCAACTCACACATGTCTCAGACACCCTGCCAATAGTTTTATATTAATATGCAAAATATGAAATTATTACGTCAATGAACCCTGATGTCAGTCAGCATCAATCGGAAGTTCATGATAATGCTCATACAGATCTGGCAACACCTGCATCAGGTGTTCCCTTTCAACAGTATTGTGTATAAGGATATGCGATTGCTGTTACTTTCTTCATTTTCATAAATTCCCTCCATTCAATTGTTTATCTATATGGCATTCTTTCCTGAATCAGTTATTTTATTTTCTTTTTCTTCTTTATCTCGTACATGAGCTGGTCAGCCTCTGTGATAAGCCTGCCGAGTTCATGATTCTGTTTGTAAGATGTGATTACGCGGCCAATACTGACAGTCAGCTCAAACGAATATTCATCCGTCTTGTTCTTCTTATCAAGAAATGCCCTTATCAAATGCTTGACGTCACGGCCGTCGTTGTGCCTTATTATCAGGAATTCGTCCCCTCCATAGCGCATTGAGAAAACATTGTCCCTCTCTATCCCTACGGCATTCCTTATAGCATCAGCAACCGTTATGAGCGCTGTGTCACCGGCTTTGTGACCATGCTGATCGTTTATTGCTTTCATGCAATCGATATCTATGAAGAGGATCTCGGCTTCTCCGCCCTCTTCAAGGATTCTCTGGAACCTCACAACGCCAATCTTGTCATAGCCAAAACGATTATACAGTCCTGTCAGATTATCCCTTATATACAACTCGTCAAGCCGCTTGTTAAGCCTGCGCAACTGGTACTTCTTGCGCATATTCTCGACTACCATATCCATAAGACTGAACGTGCTCTCGAGAAGGTTAAGATCCCCGGCCGGCGATACTCCATCCATTGCAATATACCCTATGCAGGCATCCTGATAATGCAGCGGGTACAAAACAAACAGCTGCGATGGTATGCGGAAATCCTCCGGCAGTATTTCCTTCTTGTCAAATTCATGATAGACGTGCTGTACCTTGTATTCTTCGCTCTTTTCACCTGAATAAGAGACAAGCATCATGTGATCTGTGTAATCAGACAGGTCATCTCCTTCCGCCATATCAGGGGTCTTGTTTATACAAAGATAAACATTCTTGCAATTGAAAAGTTTGATCGCGTTATCCTCAAATACCGCGAAAATATCATCAAAAGAGACTGCATCCATCATGTCAGCGATCATACGGCTCTCAATCGAATGATATTCGCGCATCATCCTCTCTCTTGTATACAATGTGCGCTTAAGGCTGATCATATCATTCGGAATATGCTCATGGCAACCACATGATTCAGAAAAGACCGGCGTATGTTTTGAATATTCTACTCTGACGGAACGATCCCCTGTGATCATCTGTTCATAAAGAACAGACATCGAGCGATATGCCGAATCACTGTAATCACGGTTAACAGTCGTAAGTCTCGGCTGGAAGCACTCTGATGTCCAGACATCGTCAAAACCAGTGACAAGAACATTTCCGGGAACATCCAGTCCATGGTCGTGCAATGTCTCGCACACACCGAAAGCCATATCATCATTTGCGCACACGATAGCTTCCGGAAGAGTTCCCTTCAAAATTCTCTCTGTCACCTCATTTCCATTCTTCTGAAGCCAGTAAGTGTCATATGTGTCATAATCAGTAACACCATGCTTCTGACACACATCCACGAAAGCCCTTTTTCTGTCCTTTGCCTCGCGGCTCTCAATATATCCGCCTACATATGCCATCTTTCTTACGCCGTGATGTGAAATCAGGTGTTCCACTATCTCGCTCATAGCTTCATAATTCTCTGTTCCAATATATGTGCAGCCTGCCGCTGGGTAATTTGACGAAACAATAGGTATGTCAGCTTCCGCAGCACGGGCAATGATCTGATTGCGCAGTTTATCGCTCAGGATCTGGTTTCCCTGAATAACGGCTCCGTCAAAATCATGAAGATCCGGCAGACTGAAGATCTGGAACTCCGAATACCCCGCATCTCCCTCTTCCGCTTTTCCTGCAAAGCAATCAAAAACAAAAACAGTGACTTCCTGATGTTCATCAAGAAACCTGTACAAACCATCATAAAACTGTGTCACCAGATTGTAATTCCAGTCCGATGTAAAAATTGCGATCCTATACTTCATACTTCCCCCATGCCTGAGCACAATATTATGCTCTTTTTCCCCATGCCTTGGCGTTTCCCATCTATATATACTTGCTCATTACCTTATACAGTTCGTCCTTGTTTACCGGCTTGCTCAAGTGCTCGTTCATCCCGGCTCTCTTGCTTTTCTCTACATCCTCAGTGAATGCGTTTGCACTCATGGCGATTATCGGCACAGTCCCCGCATCGCTCCTCTTTAGACTGCGAATAGCTCTGGCTGCTTCAATTCCATCCATTACAGGCATTCTGATATCCATGAGGATAAGATCAATACTGCCTTCCGGTGATGTCCTGAATGCCTCAACGCCCTTTTCTCCGTCTGTAACACTTTCAACAACGCAACCCGCATTTTCAATGATGCGGCGCTCTATCTTGATATTCACCTCATTATCTTCACATATCAGAATATGACTGCCCCTGATTTTCTCAATAATTGCGATATCAGTGTTCCTGCTGCTCCTGTCTGCATCCGAAACAAGCCGGTATTCATAAGGCAGCGTAATTATGAACTTCGTGCCGACGCCCAACTCGCTCTCAACATCTATATTGCCGCCCATTTCATTTACTGTTTTCTTTGCGAGCGCCAGTCCGAGTCCTGTTCCCTGATAGACTGACGACACATCGTTCTGTTCCTGAGAGAAAGGAGTGAAGATCTTGTCCAGGAATTCCTCACTCATTCCACAACCGTTATCCTCGATTATCATCTGGTCTGTCGTCGTTTTATCATCATGCCTTATGTTGCGCATAATGAGCCTTATCCTGCCACCCGGCGAAGTAAATTTACATGCATTATTCAGAATGTTTATAAGCATGCGCTTTGTTTTGACCGGATCTATATAACACTCTGCATTCGGGATCTTGCTGTAGTCAGGATAT
>JAAZDA010000049.1 GCA_012512995.1 Clostridiales bacterium
GTCTACAATGATTCAATGAGACAGCACGTGATCCGCGAGCATCAGCTCTCAGAATTCATGGAGGACGCTCTTAAGGAAAAACAGTTCCTGGTATATCTTCAGCCCAAGCACTGCACTGATACCCGCGCAATAGTGGGCGCCGAGGCGCTTGTCCGCTGGAGTCATCCCGAGTTCGGCTTTATTTCTCCCGGTGACTTTATTCCTGTCTTCGAGCGCAATGGATTTATCACAAAACTCGATAATTACATGCTGACAGAAGTATGTCGAATACTGAAAGAATGGCGCGACGAAGGGATTCCGCTCATCCCGATCTCAGTCAATGTTTCGCGTGCTGACTTCATAGTAGATGATCTTCCCGCTGTAATAGAAGGCGTTGTCGACAGTTTTGGCATTCCTCACGATCTTGTACATCTTGAGGTCACTGAATCAGCATATGCAGAGCATCCTCAGGAAATAATCTCGGCAGTATCCACTCTCAGAGACAACGGTTTTCTCATTGAAATGGATGATTTTGGATCAGGATACTCTTCGCTCAATATGCTGTCAGAGCTCCCCATAGATATGATCAAGCTCGATATGCGATTTATGCAAAGGGGCAATGAGCGGATGCGCAACGGCAAGCGCAATGTGCTTAGTTTTGTCGTCAGCCTCGCCAAATGGCTGCAGCTCACGTCTATAGCCGAGGGTGTTGAAACACAGGAGGAATATGAGCAGCTCCGGACTATGGGCTGCGATATGATACAGGGCTACTATTTTGCAAAGCCCATGCCTGCAGGCGACTTTGTCTCTTACATGGATAATCATCCATCGACATGAATGTCGACGAGGCCACAGGGATCAGATAATATTGTTCCTGACCTCAAAACAGTTTCTGAAAAGAGACCTTTTGTTGTTGTGGCTGAAGACATGAAAGAGAGCCGCGATTCTCTCTGCCAGATTCTCGAGCCCTACTATAACGTCGCAGGTTTTGATAACGGGAGGGACGCCTGCGAGTATTTGCAGGAGCATGTAAATGACGTCTCGTGCCTTATACTTGATCTTCTGATGCCGATAATGGATGGTTTTCAGGTGTTGGAAAAGATGGGCGAAAACGGCATGATCAGAGAGATACCTGTCATCATCACCACCGAGACAGGAAGTCAAAACGAGATTCGCGCCCTGCATATGGGTGCTGACAGTTTTGTCGCAAAACCGTACAATGATGAGCTCATGCTGCATCAGGTTCAGAAAACAATCGAAGAGAGAGAATTCTGGAAAGCCAGAAGAGAATTCGAATGTCAGAAATGCGCCTTATATGAGAAGGTGTACCGGGACGAACTCACAGGTCTGTACAACCGTTACGGTCTGAAAGAAGCTGTGAAACAGCTCCCCAGGGATACGCAATTTGCTGTCATGATACTTGATATCGATAATATGGAACAGCTCAACGCAGCATCCGGCCGTGCGACCGGAGACCTTGTCATCCGCTCTGTTGCTCAGGCTCTTGGCAGAGTTACAAGATCAAGAGATATAATCGCAAGGATCGGCGGCGATGATTTCATGATACTGCTGTGCGGTATGAGCGATCCTGTAATCGCACTTGGAAAAGGCAGGCAGATATGCGCCACTCTGGCATCTTCCACTATAAATGGAACTGATATACACACCAGATGCACCGCAGGTATTGCTCTTGGGAACGCAGCTGAAAGCTACGAAGAATACTCAGGTCGTGCAGATACCGCTCTTTATGCCGCAATGAAAGAGGGGCATAGCAGCTGTGCTATTTATGGGGGGGAACGCCAGAAGATCAGACTGATAAAGCCTGACCTTCTGCACCGATCACAGATGGATCATTGCCCTAATTTCTTCAAAACAAATGGCACCGGAATAGTTATGTAAATATATAAACTGAAACCAGCCACAAAATCGGCATTGGCTTTGCCAATAAGCGGGGTCAGTGCCGGCAATGTATAAGTATATATTATATAGAGCGGTATCAATGCAATAATGGCAATTATCAGGCGTTTTCTGGGACTGCCTTCTGTTTTGAATCCTATAAACCTGCGCTCGACGAACCATCCAATAACGAATCCCAGGAGCCATCCTGATGACTTATATGAATCAGGCATCATCTTTATCGGATCAACTATGAGATTGCCATCAACATAATCCATAGGATATGTTTTGACATTGTAAAAGATAAGCGCGGCTACAACAATTGCAATTCCAATGAAAAACACCAACACTTCACGGCGCCTGTCTTTATCTATCCAATTGATCAGAAAAACATTAAAACATATTACCCCTGCTGTCATCACAAAAGCCACAATAACATCCTGCGGTGTGTGAACACCAAGGTAGTTTCTTGAAAACATAGTCAGCGCAAGAAGCACGAGAAATGCGATTGAAATCGCACGGCGTTTCTTCCACTGCCATATTGCTGCGGTCCCGTATACTGAAGTCGCGCATGTCGTATGTCCGCTGGGTAAAGAATAGCCCGTTGCAGCCACCTTGGCATCCCCCGCAGGAATTACCCTGGCATCCCTGATCCAGGGACGATACACGCAGGCCGTAAGCTTTATGAGTCCGTTAACAAAGCTGGTCCCGGCGAAGTTGAAGACAAAAAAGTTTCCGGCCTTTTTATCGAAGACCCAGTAAACAATACACATGAAAATCACAGGGATAACGCCCACCGACAGCTTGGATATCATCGACATGAATGTGTCAAGTGAACCACCGATTGAATTGCGAAAATTCTGAAGCAATAAAAGATATTCTATGTCCATTATTTCCCTCCCAATATATTGATGACTTCATTGCCTATTATAATCCCAAAACCTCACATTTTCATCACTGCAAAATCACTTTTTTTCTTCTGTTCAAAGCCAGAGCCAGAAGTGCAATTCCCATACAGACCGGGAAAACAAGCGCTGCCGTTATTCCCGACTTAAGATTGTCAGCGTTTGCGGCCGCGACTCTGCCGACCACAGTGGGTCCCAGCGCACACCCTGTGTCACCGGCAAGTGCGTAAAGTGCGAACATCATCGTTCCGCCGTTTCTTATACTTGCTGTTGCCATGCTGAATGTGCCCGGCCAGAATATTCCCACGGCAAAACCTGTCATGGCGCAGCCGATGAGACCCAGCCACGATTCTCCCGAAATCGTGATAAGAAGATAAGCGGAAACGCAAAGGATCGTGCTGAATACCATGTACTGCATGAGTTTCAGTTTTGACCCGAACTTTGCGAATACAAGGCGCGACAACCCCATGAAGAGCGCGAACATCATAGTTCCGAAAAGATCTCCCATGGTTTTGCTGACACCCAGACCTGCCTCCGCAAAAGAATACACCCACTGACTGACGGCCTGCTCCGACGCGCCTGCGCAGAGCATCATTATCATAAGAATCCAGAAGAGATTCCGCCCGGCGAGTTCTTTGAAAGAAAGGCCTCTCTCGCCTTCCTCGATCAGGCTGTTAATCGGCACGTTCGCGAAAAGAACCAGGTTAACAAGCGGCACCACAGCCCAGACAAGTGCCATGATATTCCAGTTTGATATACCTGCAAAATGAAAGAAAATCGTGGACAGCAGGACAACTCCGACATGACCCCAGCAATAGAATGAGTGAAGAAGGCTCATCGCCTGTTCCTTGTTCTTCGTGGGGCAGGCTTCCATAATCGGGCTCACGAGCACCTCGAGGAGCCCGCCGCCTATTGCGTAGATCATCACGGAAATGAGTATTCCCACGAATGGGTCAGATGTCATATCCGGAAGGACGGTCAGCAGGATAAGCCCTGCTGCCGCGAAAACATCCGCCATTACGGCCGCTGCGCGGTAACCGATCCTGTCTATGAATTTTGAGGATATCGCATCAACAAGGAGCTGCAGTCCGAAATTAAATGTCGTAAGGAACGTGATCTTCGCGAGCGTAATACCGTACTGCGCCTCAAATGTGAGGAACAGGAGCGGGACGAAATTGTTGACTATCGCCTGTACGATGTAGCCCATGAAGCAGGCGTAAACTGTGTGGTTGTATGTGAGTTTTCTTGTCATTTCTGTTTGACTCCGATGAATATTTTTTAACATAATGATGTAGGTGTCAAAAGCATCTATTTATCAAATGATATACGAATAGCTCCGTTTCCTGTGATTTGTGTTAATGAATACCTGTGACTGTTCTATCTCTTATCATGATCCACGAATTCCAGACTTATTATCGCGGCTGCCACGAAAACAATTATCATCATTCCCAGCATTTTCCAACAACTCAAAACATTCTCCGTCGTACTTGCGTATGCTTCCATCTGGGCAGCCTGCGCTGTGACCTTTGTGAATTCATCCACCATTTTGTTATTGTGAGATCCGATAGTTTTGCCGCAGGTCCGCTGATGGAAAAGACGGAACCCGAGAAGATCAGCCAATATCCCGGTATCGGCAGAAAACCCAAAACAGTGTTGATCGTCTGCGATGCCGTCCCAAACAAAACATCAAGATTCATCTTTGCCTCTCATGCCTGAGTGTAGTTTGCGAAGGCACACGCCAGAAAATCCGCGGATGCGGTTTTCTGGCTGTGTTACTCAGGTTTGTAATGCGACAGCTCTGTTGTCGCATTACAAACCTGATGAGTGAAAGATTATGCATCAGCATAATCTTCCACTCTTGCGCCCCCCCTGAAATGCCCACATCCGGAATGCTCTGATTTACCGCTTAATTTGCCTGTTCCGAACCTGTTATCATACTATCACAATAAAGATTGAAATGGAGATGATTCGAAGGGTGTGTTATAGTGATATTCAGTCGATTTACTTTAGCATGGAGGTGAAAATGGACATCACGGAGAGCATTACCAGTACAAATGCAGACATATGGAAGCAAAAAATCGGCGAAGTATTTGACGCTGAAAGTGTCCTGGTGCTTAACGCGGAAAATATGCCATATATTTCAAGTGCAGGTCTGCGGGTGCTGCTTCATTTTCAAAAGTTGCAGACAAATGGCAGAAAAGTCCGGGTAATAAATGCTTCTGAATCTGTAATGAATATTATGCGCGAATCCGGATTTTTGGATATTCTGGATGTCTCTTCCGCGCCAAGAGAGATTTCTCTGGAGAATGCCAAACTAATCGGAAAAGGCGGCACTGGAGAGTGCTGGCAAATTGCCGATGAAACAGTTGTAAAACTGTACTATGATTTCATTCCTGAATCAATCATCGAAAATGATAAGATTTTTTCAAAATCAACCTTTATTGCCGGCATTCCGACCGCAATATCTTATGGCATCGTTAAATGCGGTAACAGAAGAGGAATCATTTTCGAAATGCTTAATGCAAAGACCCTTGCTAATGAAATAATACAGGCACCTGACAGAATCGAAGAATTCGGCAGAAAATACGCACAACTCGCAAAACTGATTCACCACACTAAGGGGGATGCAAAAGTATTCCCACGATGGACTGACAACTACAGAAA
>JAAZDA010000006.1 GCA_012512995.1 Clostridiales bacterium
CATTGGCACTGGCATTTACAACGGGAGCGCTCATGCTCGCGGGCTGCGGAAACAGCGCTTCGGGGTCATCAACAGGAGCTTCAACATCCGGCAGCAAAGATGCCGGGACACTGAATGTTTTCGCCTGGACAGAATACGTTCCGCAGTCTGTATTTGACGAGTTTACAAAGGAGACAGGAATCAAGGTGAATGTTTCGACTTACTCCAGCAATGAGGACATGCTTGCCAAGGTCAAATCGGAGACAGAGGGAACATATGATATCGTGCAGCCCAGTGATTATATGGTCGAGCTGATGATCGGGCAGGATATGCTGCAGAAGCTTGATCAGACAAAACTCACGAACCTTTCAAATATAGGGGAGAGTTACCTGAATCCCAGTTATGATCCTGGCAATGCGTATTCGGTCCCTTATCAGGGAGGTGTCGGTGCGATCGCTGTGAATACAGCAAAGGTGGATCTCGATATTGACAGTTATGATGATCTCTTTGACCCGGCTCTGGGGAACAGTCTTGTCGTGCTCGATGATTACCGCGCTGTTATCGGTATGACTGACAGAGTCATCGAAAGCAAAGTTTACAGCATGGCTTGATATCTTGTCGGAGTTGTGAACTAAGAAGGCTCCGGAGTTCCGGCTGAATGCGGTCACTTCGATTTCAGAGGGTGTCTGTGTAGCGCAGACACAGGGAGCGCCGGCACCGCTCTTTATCCATTTCACATATGATCTTCGTATTCTGGCAGCAGGCGACATGTCGGGGAAAAGTCCCGCGCGGCGGCTGCTTTTGTCGTTAGTGTCATCTGTCTTGATATCGTGCGGATCGAGATATTCAATTTTATCTGTCTGTGCGTCGGCATTTCCCATCATGAAATTCTTATAAAACGCTCTTACGATCTTGACTATTATGAAGATGACAAGAACTGCTACAAGCACAAAAACTACAGCAGTCACAATATCCCAGAATTTTTCCATGAAGGGGTCATCTTCGTTTTGACCAATGATATCGCTTAGATCGGGAAGCGCGCCCTGACCGGTTGATGAATACTCGTCAGCGGGGTCTCCGGTGATAGATTTAAGCCATTCGAAGAATTTTTGTATTAGCATCACCAGAAAAGTGCGGATCGCATCAATTACAGCGCGTCCGTGAACGAACAGAGCGGTCAGCGCTGTAACTGCGACAACAGCGGAAATTGTGACACCGAGCACGGTGGCACTTGTTTTTCTTATGCGCTCGTAAGGCACCGCAGATCTGTCTTTGGTCGCCATAAGCTCGGTCTTAAGATTGAGTTCATTATAATAAATGATAATCAGAATTATGCTGAGCAACTCACAAAAAACAGCGACATTGCGGATTGATGCGCTCTCGGTGGCGAGCCCCAGAATGTAGGCGAATACCGGATAAAGCAGAAGCGCTCCGCCCGGATAGAATACGGATTTTCCCGAGACGCGGCTGTAGAAAAAGAACACGACCGCGCATACATTAATGATCATAACGATCGACGAACCGGGCTGGGTAAAAATTAAGGCAGCAGTCAAAACAAGCATTGCCGCAAAGCTTCCGCTGAACGCAAAGAAATTCTTTACGCGGCTCTCGATGAGCTCGCCGGCAAAAATAAAAACGGCAGGAATAGTATCAATGAGGATCAGCCATGGCGTTACCTGAAGGTATAACAACTGAACGATGAGCGCAGTGAAACAGGCGAGCATCATGTCTGTCAGTATCCTTGTTCTGTTGATCACAAGATCTTCAATATCAGTCATAATGTAATCCTGCGGAAATTAAGTCTTCCTGTTTTATCTTCGACTTTGACAACCATATCTTTATTGAGCGGGCAGAAGCAGAAAACGCCGCCGGTCTCATCGGCAAGCTGCGATATTGACTCAATAGTGTCGTCTCTCTGGCTTGATGAAATAATACAGTAGGTGACATTGCTGCTATTGCATGCGCCGGAGGATCTGTTCCAGATGCGTTCGCCGCGGATCATTTCCGGAAAATCTGCTTTCGGCTTCAAAAGATTAATGCGGGAAAGACCCATGGCGATCCTTTTTGTGTGCTCACGCGATGACCCGGGCTCAATTTCAAGCGTAGCTCCTGATATGGTGTCACGCCCGTTTGATCTTATGCCAACTGGAATGTGATCATTGACCAGGTTGACCGCAATAGTCAGAGCGAGCCTTACATCATATTCCAGCAGATCAGAGTCATAACGTATGGCGGGATCCTCAACATTGAGAAGTATCATGACTTCTTTGCCTGATGTCGGCTCATGAAGATTTACCATAGGGGAGCCTGTTCTGGCTGATGCTTTCCAGTTGATGGACGAGATGTTGTCAGTCGGTACATAATCGCGTATTCCTCTGAAAGTGAAGACATCCTCGTAGAGAAAACGCTTTGAAACGACCGAACCGGTCAACTGCTCTAATGCAGTTTCAAGCTCAATCGGATTCACGAAATGCGGGAAAACATACATTTCAGTGTTTTGTTTTATGTTCTTGTAGAAGCTGACACCCCCTGTGAGATCACTGCTTTCAATACTGGTCCGCAGTATTGTATAGAAACCGCGCTTCCGGCAGTCAACATCAAGTGTGCGTGTGATCCGCTCGAAACGGCGCAGACTGAAAACATCGATGACATTTGTTTTGTCTGTCGTGGTAACATTGCTGCCGTTGCTGACATCAAGACCTGAACCGACCTGAAAGCCGACCCTGAATACAGGAAGCGGCAGGAACTTGCCGTTCGTGACGGTCTCTTTGAGAAGACAGTTTTCGCCCTCAACAGTCTCACCGCGGTCAAAACTTATGTCAACAGAAAGGTTTCTGTCCCAGAGTTTTGTGAATATGAATTTTTCGAGGAGAAAGAGAAAGAAGAGGACGGGAAACGTCCATAACATAACCATAGCAGCAAGCCCCGATATATCCGTATAATTGCGTGAATTGTAAATGTTTACGGCCGTTAGTCAATCGCTAAAGCTGAGTATGTATTCGCATAATTGCGTGAATTGTAAATCTTCGCAAAACAAATCAACAACGTAATCTTATTAAAACAGGTCTATATACAGCTAAACTCCTCGGTCGGAACAGGAACCTCATCAAGAATATTTCTGATGATATCCTCCGCGCTGCCGGTGCTTCCGAAACTGTGAGGCATTATGAGGCGGTGTGCAAGGACCGGGACGGCAAGGGTTTTGATGTCCTCGGGGACTACAAAATTTCTGCCGCATATCAGTGCGAGAGCCTGAGATGATTTCGCAAGTGAGATGCTCCCCCTGGGGCTGATACCGGATGCGATGTCTTTCCTGGAGCGGGTCGCTGTCACGATGTCAGCTATGTAAGCTCTGAGATCGGCGTGAATTTCAACTTTGGCGGCAGATTCACGAAGTCCCATAACATCTGTTGTGCTGATGACAGGAGAAAGATCGCATACATTTGTTTTGCCGAGAGCCCGGTCTATGACTGAAATCTCTTCTGTTCTGTCCGGGAAACCAAGCGAGAGCTTCATAAGAAAACGGTCGAGCTGGGCTTCAGGCAGCGGGAAGGTACCGGAGGTCTCGACGGGATTTTGCGTGGCAATGACAAAGAATGGCTCCTCGAGTTTTCTTGTGACACCGTCAGTCGTGACCTGCCGCTCCTCCATGCACTCGAGGAGTCCAGACTGCGTGCGCGGAGTCGCCCGGTTAATTTCGTCGGCCAGCAGAATGTTGGTGAAGACAGGACCTTTGTTGAATTGAAATCTGCCGGTCTGCGCGCGGTAAACGTCGAGACCTGTGACGTCAGATGGCAACAGATCAGGCGTGAACTGGATCCTTTTGAAATCAGCGTCTATTGATTTCGCGAGTGATTTGGCAAGAACAGTTTTGCCGGTTCCGGGGACGTCCTCAAGGAGAACGTGGCCGCCAGCGAGGAAAGCAGCGAGAATGAGCTTAATCGTGTCATTCTTGCCGACTATGATCTTATCAATATTTGTTTCAACTGCTGTAATCCGTGCGTCAGTCATCTTATAGGCCTTCCTGCATATAAAAATACATCATTGAATATATTGGACATTTATATCTGTATAGTTTATCAGAATATTGCGTGGTGGGGTCAGTTAATCGGCGCAAATTCCAGTTGACGTTCTGAATCAGAAAGCATATAGTAAGTATCGCTCACTCGGAGGCAAACCATTCGTTGGAAATGATAAGCCGGATAAGGTGACAGGTTGAAACGCCTGTTATCTTATCCGGTTTTTTTATTTGCCGGGAAGCGGAGCAGAGGCTAACGACAGGCGAATAAAGGGAAATTCGTCATGAAAGGAAAGACGCCATGGATCTTCGAAATTCAAACTTGAGAAAAACATTTTTTCAGTATCTTATTGCTTCATTCGGCGGTGCACTGATTTCATCGATCTACAGCATCGTAGACCTTGCGATGGTCGGAAAGTATCAGGGCGCGGAAGGAACCGCGGCAATTGCACTTATTTCGCCATTCTGGAATGTGATATACAGCCTTGGCCTCCTTGTCGGCATCGGCGGAGCCGTTCCGTTCAGCACACTTCGCGGGAAATCAGAAAAAAGCAAATCAAACGTTGATGCCGCTTGCCCGCGCATATATATATCCGATAAAGTTTGCTGTGCCACTTTTTATATTCAACCAGATGTTGTCTGCATTCGTCAGGAATGACGGGGATCCGTCACTGGCAACTAAGGGCGTTATGTTCGGTGGAATATTCAACGTTTTCGGAGATTATTTCTTTGTGTTTACAATGGATATGGGAATCATGGGGGCAGGTCTTGCAACAGCTATCG
>JAAZDA010000007.1 GCA_012512995.1 Clostridiales bacterium
CAACCACATAGTCTTCAATTCGACCAGCATAGACGGGACAAGGAAGTTCAGAAATTTCTTCCTGTCATTTCTTGCGGTACAGCGCCTCAGCGACATGATCTGCCTCCAGCACGGCCTGTCAGTAATAGAACAGGCGCCCAGGAATAAGCCCGGAACCACAAGATCCCCGGCGAAGAAGCGCACATATAGCAAATATCCCGCAGAAAACCGTAAACAGGGACTGAACCTCCTGATCGATATCAACCGCAAGCTCGCGGACGGCAAGGCCGGAGGATACATACGCTGGGCGAAGAACTTCAATTCAAAACAAATAGCGGCGGCAGTGCTGTTCCTTGAGGAGCAGAAGATCACTAGCATGGTGCAGCTGAGGGGCAGGATTTCAGAGAGCGAAGCGGCGTTTTCCGCCATGTCATCTGATATCGCGGCAAAACAAGAAGAGCTTCAGAATATCAGCAGTCTCAGGCAGAAGATCTTTGATTACTCCGACACGAGGAAAGTCTATGAAGAATACAGGAAACACGGATACAGCAAGGCTTTCCTCGAGGCTCACAGGGAAGAGATAACGATCCATAAATCGGCAAAACAATATTTTAACGCCACAGGCATGAAGAAGCTCCCGACAGTCAGGGAGCTTAACGACAGATACAGGCAGATCGCGGGGGAAAAGAACGAGAAATATGAGAAGTACCGTGATGAGAAGAAAAAGCTGCAGCAGTTGCAGACAGCGCAAAGAATAGCAGAGGAGGTGCTGAAAGAAAATGAAGACAGGGATAAGAAAAGGCGCAGACAGCATACACGCTGACAGAGCCATTGAGCTTTACTCGATAAGGGAAATGATAGCTTACCTGGATTCCTGCGGTGACGATGTGCAGGTGTCCATAACAATAGAGAGCGGGAAAGGAGGAGACGCAGATGCCGGCGAAGAAAACTGAGAAGAAAGGAAAGACTGACGGCCAGTATTCAATAGCCGATTATCAGATGAAGCAGGTAGAAGTCAGACTGAAACTGATGGACGGCCCGGCGTATTACAGTAAAACTCCCCTTGCCAAGCCGGCCGATGCGGCGCGGGTCATGTGCGATGTCATGAAGGACCTCGACAGGGAATGGGTCTGCGTCGTCAACATGGATAACCACCTGAAGCCAGTGAATTTCAACGTAGTCTCGATAGGGAGCATCAATTCTTCACTCGCGCCTATCCAGAACATAATAAAGAGCGGCGTGCTCTCGAACACCAACAATCTCATGCTCATGCATAACCACCCGTCTGGCGATATAGAGCCCAGCAATGAGGATTACAAGCTGACGAAACGCCTGCTGGAAGCGTGCAAGATCATGGACATGTGTGTCGTAGATCATCTGATAATCGGGAGCGGAACAGGAGATGTTTACAGTTTTCGAGAACACTACACGGACCTCTTTACATCCAAAGACCTCGACCTAGATTACCTTCACAGCATGACAGATGTCGGGGAGAAGAGCGCTGAGTATAAGACGCCAGGCAGGTTCGACCCGAAGCAGGCCATGGAAGCCAGGAAGAAAGAGATGAAGGACATCACGTCAAAACTCGAACAGGGAGTAGCGGAAGTCTTTCAGAGCGACAGGTATAAGGAATTCCTCAATACGATGGCAAAATTCCCGAAGTATTCGCTCAATAATAACCTTCTCATCATGATGCAGAAGCCGGATGCTTCGCTCTGCCAGAGCTACACCGGCTGGAAGCAGATGGGAAGGTTCGTCCGCCACGGCGAAAAAGGGATCCGTATCCTGGCGCCAGTTCCGTACAGGCTCGAAAAGGACAAGGAGAAGATGACGCCGGATGGGAAAGCTGTCCTTGATAAGGACGGGGAGCCGGTAAGGGAACATATAGAGATCAATATGACTGCTTTTAAGGCAGTCAGCACTTTTGATGTTTCGCAGACAGAAGGAGACCCTCTGCCGCAGCTGGGAGAGAGCGAACTTACAGGCAGCGTAGAAGGATTCTCGAAACTTTTCGAAGCAATAAAAGAGGCAGGTCCCGTACCGGTCGCATTTGAAGATATCAAATCAGGAGCCAAGGGGTATTTCCATACGGGAGAGAACCGCATTGCAATACAGAACGGCATGAGCGAGGTCCATAACATAAAGACACTGATCCACGAGACTGCCCATGCAAAGCTCCACAACATGAATCTGCAGAAAGCAAGGGATGACGGCGGCCAGAGCAGGAACAGCAAGGAAATAGAGGCCGAATCGGTAGCCTTTACCGTCTGCCAGCATTACGGCATAGACACATCTGACTACAGTTTTGCGTACATTGCGGGCTGGTCCGAAGGAAAGGAAATGTCGGAGCTCAAAGAATCTCTCGCCACAATCCGTCAGTCATCCAGCGAGCTCATCGCGGCAATAGATGAGAAGAGGAAGGGAATGACCATGGAGGAAACCGAGGAAAAACCAACAGAAAAGAAAGAATCTGTCACGGCAAAACTGAAAGCAGCGCAGAACTCAGAAAAGAGAATGCCGACAAAGCCCAGGAATAAACAAAAGGAAGACGGCCTGATTACTATCTGAAACAGGAAACAAATGCAGGATGGCCGAAGATTTACTGGCAGTCATCGTAATGGTGGCTGCCATTTTCTGAGCAGATCAATCAAAACAAGTGTACGCAAAACACACGAATCTCACTCACATCTCACGCTTAATCGTCTCAATCGTTAGCCTAAATCTCACAATTTCAACCTAATCTCAATCCTCAATCTCATCTCAAGGCCTCAAGGTCTTAAGCCTCAGCCTCATTCTCAATCCTCATTCTCATTCTCACGGAAGGTAAGCGAAACTACGAAAAGTACGATTGCAATTCTTGGATGTTCTTTATGTGAGACTCACAGAGTACACTTGTAATTACGGAGGTGGCTATTATGTCTGAAGATAAGCTGGTTATTGATCAAAAGAAATACAACACAAATTCATCTGTCGTTACTGTACGTATGCCGTCACAGATGCTCGAAACTGTTGATGAAATCTCGAAGAAGACTAACCATACAAGAAATGACATCATACTGAAGTGCCTTGATTTTTCTTTGGAAAAAGTGGAGATTAGATAACATGATAGGAGCTAAAGACGATGACAACAAATAATAGAAAAGGATTCACATTGGCAGAATTGCTGATTGTTGTCGCCATAATAGGTGTGCTTGTAGCAGTCAGCATTCCGATATTTACCGGCCAGCTCAGCAAGGCCAGGGCAGCAACGGATCAGGCAAATGTCCGCTCAGCAAAGGCAGCAGCGCTCGCAGAGTACATGACAGGAGAGCAGAGCGCGGATACTGTTTATTATTACGATGCGGCAAAAGGGACAATTACAACTGATGCGACTGCGGCGGCATCCATAACAGGATACGGCAAATCAACTGTAGATCTTCCAAATGGAGATCTTCCAGATGACAATGCTACGGGTATTCCTAAGGGGCACATTGTAGCTATAACGGTTACAAAGGATGGAACGAGCACAGCGGCCTGGACACTAGGGACAGGTTCCGGTACTGGCACGGAAGGAAGTGGTACTGGCGAGATTGTGCCGGGAACAAATCTTCAGACAGTGTCTTCATATTGGCCTGAACAAAGTGTGTATGATGATAACCAGTATGG
>JAAZDA010000050.1 GCA_012512995.1 Clostridiales bacterium
TATGTGGACGCATACAAACTGATCGGCCGTAAATACAGGACATCACCGATTATCTATGAAGATAAGGATATACTTATAGCTGAAAAGAAGCCAGGCGTGCTGTCACAGAAAGCAGCTCAGGATGATATGTCAATGAACGAATGGTTCATCGGGTATCTCCTTGACAGCGGGCAGCTCAGTGCGTCCGGCATGAGTGAGTTCACACCTTCTATATGCAACAGACTTGACCGCAACACAGGCGGTATACTTGTTTTCGCGAAGACGCTTAGCGGCGCAAGATTTCTCTCAGAACTTCTGCGCTCGAGGAAGCTCGGGAAATTTTACAGAATGGTAGTTCTCGGGGAGATTAAGACTTCTGGCAGTATAAAGGCATATCTTGTTAAAGATGAAAAGACGAACATTGTCACAGTGTCTGAAACAATGCCGGATGAGAGCCTGAAGCCGCAGTATATTGAGACGGCATACAGACCGGTGGAATCCGGTGACGGCATGACAATTCTTGAGTGCGAGCTCATCACAGGCAAAACACATCAGCTCCGCGCTCATTTATCACACATCGGGCATCCCGTCGCCGGGGATCCTAAATACGGGGATGATGCATGGAACGATAAGCTGAGACAGAAATTTGATATCAGATATCAGATGCTGTATGCGGTGAGGATAGTTTTCCCGGAGATACATGGTGACTTTGAGAGGCTGTCAGGAAGAACATTTGAACTTCCTATGCCTACGGTCTATGAGAAAGTACTGAATAGAGGACTTTAATGGCTACATGGAATTCGAGAGGCCTCCGCGGTTCCACACTGGAGGAAATGATAAACAGGACAAACGAGAAATATGAGGAGCAGCACCTGGCTCTTATGCAGAAGATCCCGACGCCCATCACCCCTGTTAATATTGATAAGGACAGTCGTCATATTACGCTCGCCTACTTCGAGCAGAAGAGCACGGTCGATTATATAGGAGCGGTGCAGGGCATTCCCGTTTGTTTTGACGCAAAAGAATCAAAAACCACCACTTTCAGTCTGCAGAACATTCATGAGCATCAGGTGGAGTTCATGAAGGAGTTCGAGGAGCAGGACGGGATCGCGTTCTTCCTGATTTCATTTACGAGTGAAGATATGTACTATTACCTGCCACTCCGGGAATTCCTGCCATTCTGGGAGAGATCGGAAAATGGAGGCAGGAAGAGCTTCAGACTGGATGAACTTGATATGACGTGGGTGCTGTCGAAGAAGAGCGGAGTTCTGGTGCCGTATCTGGAGATGATAAATAAGGATCTGGCGGAAAGAGATTGAGAGTCATCTTTGTCAGAGATGCAATTGACATAAATGTGTATGTCCTGTATACTTGCGAATAGTTTAGCGTGATAACGAATTATCACTTCACAGCGGTAAAGTAAAAAAGGAAAATTATGAAATTATCTGATTCGGGTAAAAAGCTCCTGCATACTCCGGAAGGTCTGCGGGACATATATGGTGAAGAACTTGAAATCAAGAGGATGGTAACAGAGAAGATCCGCAGCGAAATGCATCTGTATGGCTATGAGGATATTCAGACGCCGACATTCGAATTCTTTGATGTGTTCTCAAAGGAAATAGGCACCACGCCTTCCAGAGAGCTCTATAAGTTCTTCGACAAGGATGGCAGCACACTTGCTCTGAGACCTGATTTTACGCCTTCCTGTGCGCGCTGCGCAGCCAAATATTACATGGATGAGAAAGAGCCTATTAGGTTCTGCTATGAAGGAAATGCTTATACAAATACTTCAAGTCTCCAGGGCAAGCAGAGAGAATCGACACAGATGGGCGTCGAGCTCATTGGA
>JAAZDA010000051.1 GCA_012512995.1 Clostridiales bacterium
ACGGTGCCGGAAAATCGACGCTCGGCTACACGCTCATGGGCAGCCCGGTCTACCATGTGACAAAGGGCAAAATTTGTTTTGACGGGGAGGACATAACAGGACTCTCAGCGGACAAGAGGGCAAGAATGGGGATGTTCCTTTCATTCCAGAACCCGCTGGAGGTTCCGGGTCTTTCACTGGAAGCCTTCCTCAGGAACGCGATAAGGCAGCAGACGGGAAAACCGATAAAGCTGTTCGCTTTTCAGAAGGAACTTGAGGAGAAAATGAAACTTCTTAACATGGACCCGTCATACGCGGACAGAGATCTTAATGTCGGATTTTCAGGCGGTGAGAAGAAGAAAGCAGAGATACTGCAGCTTCTCATGCTCAGCCCGAAGCTGGCGATCCTTGATGAGACAGACTCAGGGCTTGACGTTGATGCCGTGAGAACTGTTTCGGCGGGAATAGAGGAGTATCAGAAGAAGATGGATGGCGCGCTGCTGATAATAACGCACAGCACCAGGATCCTCGAGGCGCTCAAGGTCGATTATACGCATATTCTCGTGAAGGGCAGGCTCGTGTACACGGGCGATGCTTCAGTCGTTGATGAAATTAACAGGAACGGTTTTGAGAGGTACATCTAAATGGCAAAACAAAAGATAGCGGAAGTTGATCGCAGTCTTTATGACTTCAAGGACGACGAATCCGACTTTTACAGAATAAAGGATGGCCTGACACCTGATATAGTCGGCCAGATATCAGATGAGAAACATGATCCGGATTGGATGAGACAGTTCAGACTGGATTCTCTTAAGGTATATCAGAAACTCAGGGTCCCGGACTGGGGACCTTCGATAGATGGTCTTGATATGAGCAGGATAGCGACTTATGTAAGACCGAATACGAACATGAAGGGCAACTGGAACGAAGTGCCCGAAGAGATCAAGAATACATTCGAAAAGCTCGGAATACCACAGGCTGAAAGGGAGTCTCTGGCAGGGGTCGGCGCGCAGTACGATTCCGAGCTCGTCTATCACAATGTCAAGGATGAGGTCGCGCAGCAGGGCGTTGTCTATACGGATATGGAGAGCGCGCTCACGGGCGATTATAAGGACATGGTGAAGGAATACTTTATGAAGCTTGTTCCTCCGACAGATCACAAGTTCGCGGCACTTCACGGAGCCGTGTGGTCAGGCGGATCATTTGTCTATGTTCCAAAGGGAGTGAAGGTCGAGATACCTCTTCAGTCGTATTTCAGACTTAACGCCAAGGGCGCAGGCCAGTTCGAGCATACGCTCATAATAGTTGATGAGGGCGCAGATCTGCACTTTATTGAGGGATGTTCCGCACCTAAATATAATGTTGCCAATCTTCACGCGGGCTGCGTTGAACTCTATGTAAAGAAGAATGCGCATCTCAGGTATTCAACGATAGAGAACTGGTCCAAGAACATGTATAATCTCAACACTAAGCGCGCACTGGTGGATGAGGGTGCGACGATGGAATGGGTATCAGGCTCTTTCGGATCACATGTTTCATATTTGTATCCGACCACCATTCTTCGCGGAGATAATTCCCATTCGGAATTCACAGGAATAACTTTCGCGGGTGCCGGGCAGAACCTTGATACCGGTGCGAAGATGATACATTCCGGGAGGAACACTTCGTCATACATCAATACAAAATCGATATCAAAGGGCGGCGGAATAAGCACATACCGAAGTTCTGTAGTGATCAACAAAAACGCACACGGCGCAAAGGCATCTGTTTCATGCGCTTCACTTATGCTGGACGCGGAATCGAGATCAGATACAGTGCCGGCAATGATAGTTAACACGAGCGATGCTGATGTCGGACACGAAGCCAAGATAGGAAGAATAAGCGATGAGGCGGTCTTCTACCTCATGAGCCGCGGTATCACAGAGCAGGAAGCCAGAGCCATGATAGTCAGCGGCTTTGCAAATCCTGTCAGCAAAGAACTTCCGCTTGAGTACGCAGCCGAAATGAATAACCTGATAAAACTGGAACTGGAGAATTAAGAGGTAAACATATGACAGATATAACAATGAGTCATCTTCCGGTCCTTACATGGAATCAGTTGAAGATGAATTACGGCACTATTGATCCTGCCGGATCAGTGCTTAAATGTAATACAGATATTCCGACATCATTCGGCAAGCTCACGGACGGTGTCAGTAACAGGATAATAAATGCAGCTGAGGCTAAGGATATACTTGCAAAGATACCGGCTGAGACAAAGGAGAGAATAGTTTCTTCCAAGCAGCCGATATATCATCCGCAGAAATTTGCGACTGGTCTCGGCATGGAGTTCGACGATCTGGCAATGAAAGAGGGCGGTGACATTCACCTTCTCGAGGTGAGAGCCGGGATTGAAGTCGGGACACCAATACTCTGGCATTTCGAATTTCATGATGGAAACCGCGCAGTATCACAGCAGATAATACATGTGTGTGAAGGGGCGTCGCTGACGCTTATAATGGACTACACATCGGAGGCGGGTGCATCAGGACTATCGGGGATATCCACAAAGGTAATACTCGACAGGGGCGCTGAACTTGATCTTTCAAAGGTACAGATGCTTGGCAGAGGTTTTGTCCACATGGATGACCTTGGTGTGAGTTTTGACGATGGAGCCGTTTTCAAACTGAATCAGATGGAACTCGGCGGAAGCCATACATTTGCAGGTGTGCAGTGTGAGATGACAGGCGCTAAATCCGTGTTTACAGGTAAGACCGCATATCTTTCCTGCGGGAATGAGAAAATGGACATCACATATAATGCGGTGCAGCGAGGGCGCAAAACAAAATGCAACATGAGTTTTGACGGTGTGCTTACAGGCAACGCAGAAAAGACATTCCGTGGTACTATAGATTTCAGGAACGGATCGGCGGGATCAGTCGGTGATGAACAGGAAAATGTGTTGCTCCTGTCTGAGGATATCGTGAACAAGACAATTCCGCTTATACTCTGCGAAGAGGAAGATGTCGAAGGCCGCCACGGAGCGACTATTGGAAGACTCCCTGCTGATATGCTGTTCTATATGGAGACGCGCGGCGTCGATGAGAAAACTGCGAGAGAAATCATGGCCAGTGCCCGTCTTGGCGCAGTGACACGCGAGATACCGGACGATGATCTGAGGAAAAGGATACATGCTTTTACAGACAGCCGTTTCTGAGGTCAGATCATAGAATACACACAGTGTACTTTCCGATCACGGGGTTGATGCTGCGCACGACCTCGAAAACCACGGGCATTGCCAGTATGGCACCCCCGCAAAACCAGTCGCAGCATGAGGAAACCGATGAATTCATACAGAAAAGATTTTCCTATATTTGAAGGAAACAACGTGTGTTATTTTGACAACGCTGCGACCTCTCAGAGACCGAAAGAAGTCTTTGAGGCGATGGAGAAGTTCAATAATGAATGCAACGCCAACCCGCTGAGAGGATTGTATGATTGGAGCGTGCGTGCGACTGAAGCTTATGAG
>JAAZDA010000052.1 GCA_012512995.1 Clostridiales bacterium
ACAGCTTCGTCGAGGCGTGCAATTTTCGCAGCCTCCCTTACTTTCTGCCTGCGGATTGAAATTACCTTCTTATTGTCTGACCTCAGCCCGTCAGAACTGTCCGTGCTGTTGTTATCATCGTCCGCGATCGCGATATTCCCGGCAATTGTTCCCGAGAAGAGGAAAGGTTCCTGGAGTACCATTCCGATATTCTTCCTCACAAACTCAGCACTCCTGTCAGCTATATCCACACCACCGACAGTTATTTGGCCGCATGTTCCCGGCAGATCGTATAGCCTGTCGAGCAGGTACATCAGAGTCGATTTGCCTGACCCTGTTCCGCCCAGGATTCCCACCGTGGATCCCGCGGGGATCGTAAATGAGACATCGTGAAGAACTCCTGAATGCTGATTTATTTCATTGTTGTCATCTGAAGAGTTCTGTGCCTGATTTCCGCAATTCTCATATCCAAACGACACATGGTCAAAACAAATGTCCCCTGTCATCGGGGCGTCATTTGTTTTGTCTTTATCCGCCTCTACCGGAGCATTCATTATATCGAGTATTCTTCCGATAGAAATTCCCGCCTTGCTGAGGTCGGCGATGACTCGTCCCAGGGCTCTCACCGGCCACGCCAACATGAGGGTATAGGCCACGAAAGCAATAAAGTCGCCTGCAGCCAATGTCCCCGCCCCGCTGAAATACGCTCCGACCACTGTCACCGTCACCATCTGAAGACCGGAGATGAGATCTCCTGACGCCCAGAAAGCGGACAGCAATCTCATGAGTCTCACCCACAATGCTGTATATTCCTGATTCTGATCTTCAAAACGTTCGCGCTCATACTGCTCTCTCCCGAAAGCTCTGACCACACGGACTCCCGTGAGATTCTCCTGTGCTATAGTGGAAAGCTTGCCTTCCTGAACATCCGCTTTTTCAAAACTTGATCCGATGCGGGAATAGAAAAAGAGCGAATAGATAACAATGATCGGTATGAAGATACCAGCTACAAATGTCAGCTTCGGATTTATCCCCAGCATGTACGCGAGGGCGAAAATAATCATGATAGATATTCTGAACAATTCAGTCATCTGCTCTGAAAGGAACAGTTTTACTGTATCAACATCTGATGTGCAGCGCTGAATGATATCGCCCGTCTGGTTTTCCGAAAACCATGAATAAGGAAGATGCAGGATGTGATTGAAGAGCTCGTCACGCATGCGCCTGACAAGGGCCTCAGCGCCCTTCGAATTATAATATTTGGCGCAGTAACGAAATACGGCTGTCACGAGTGCGACAACGATTACAACTACTGCAATGATCCACAGATTTGCGCGCAGAAAAGCAGCCCCGCCGATTTCATCTATCCAATTGTTGATGAATGCCGGCAAAGCTGATGTACTGTCTCCCAGCAGCGTATCTACCGTGAAACTTATGATCTTGGGGCTCACAAGTTCCAGCGCCGAAACAATGCAGGATGACAAAATGCATAAAACAAAAAAGTGCAGCGCACCCTTCAGGAAGAACATTACCAGCGCGCTGCCGCTTTTAAACTGTTTTGAGTTGTCTTTTTTATTATCTGTTGACATTTCTGAAATTATTTATTATCCATTTGCCCGATACCAGTGTCTCTTACGGATTCACAAGTACTTCCAGCCCCAGCAGTCCCGGGCCTGTGTGAACTGCCATAGATGCCGTTATCTGCTCCTTGAAAAGGATCTTTGCGTGTGGCGCGGCTTCGTGGATCATGACTTCCATTTCGTCCGCTTCCTTTTTATTATTGCCGTGTGGAATCACCACCCAGCATTCGTTATCTCTCGCATATCCGACCAGAAGATCGAACAGCTTTTGTTTTGCCCTGCTGATCCCGCGCACCTTGGCCGGCATATAATAAATGCCTTCCTTGTCGCAGGAAATGAGCGGCTTGATGTTGAGCGTGTTGCCTATGACATAAGTGACATGACCGATGCGGCCGCCCTTATGCAGATAATCGAGCGAATTCATGTAGAACATAAGGTGTGAGTCATAGCGCTTGGCCTCAAGTTTTGCCGTGATTTCGTCAAAACTCATGCCATCTTCGACCTTGCTCGCGACCCAGATCGCGAAAATTCCGCTCCCGATCGAAATATTCTTCGTGTCGAACACAAAGCTCTTAATATCTGTGTGCTCGGCCGCTACCATTCTGACCGTATCGACCGTGCTCGAAAGATGAGGAGAAATGCACACTGCGATCATCTTCTCATAGCCGGCCTTCACGAGGTCGTTAATAAAATCATCCACCTCTCCGGCAGATGGCATCGATGTCGTCGGGATCTCTCCGGGGAATCTGTCATATATCATGAGCGGATCAAGATCCACCCCGTCAAGGTAATCGCGTTCCGGATATATTACGTGCACAGGCAAAACATGTATATCATGTTCTGCTGCATAATCCTTCGGCACATCTCCGCAGGAATCAACTACTACCGCTATTTTCTGACTGTTCATACAGTGTCCCTCTTTTCAGTCCTTATGCATATGCACGTTCTCGGCATCCTGCATCTTGAGGTTCTCGTGGACTTCTCTTGCATCTGCTTTTGCTATAAGGGCATCCCTGTCCTTAGTGAGTTCCTGCAACGACTTCTGTGCCGCCGGGCCCTGTACGCATCCACCGGGGCAAGCCATGCCTTCAATGAAATTCTCAGGCAGTCTGTCCATCTTCATAAGTGTAAGAGCCGTCTTGCACTCGAGAGCACCATTCGCAACTTTGACCTTGATATTGGATGTATCTACATCTTTTTCCTTCATGCATTCGAGAACAGCTGCTGTGACGCCCGCGCTGTTGCCGAAGCGCTTTCCAAATGTAGAACCCTGCTGAGTGTATACCTTTGCAGGCTCAAGCTCAATACCCTTGCCGCGGAGCATCTCATATGCCTCGTCAAAGGTCATCACGTAGTCAGCATTATTCTCAATGCTTGTATCGAGCACTTCGCTCTTCTTGGCCTGGCATGGTCCGATGAACACTGTGATACAGCCCGGCTCCCTTTCCTTGAGCATTCTTGAAACGGCACACATGGGGCTTACTGTCGTTGAGATCTTGTCGTTAAGTTCAGGGAAATGCTTGTGGATCATATTTACAAAGGCAGGGCAGCATGACGTGGTCTTCTTCTCTCCCTTTTCAAAAGCTTCAGCCCATTCATCAGCCTCAGCTGCCGCCGTCAGATCGCCGCCGAGCGATACACTCACAAGATCCGCAAAACCAGCCTTCTTAAGTCCCTCTCTCCATGAATCCTCTGTTATATCCTGACCATACTGACCCTCGATTGCCGGTGCAGTCATGGCGTAGACTTTCTTGCCGGCTCTTATCATGTTGATTACGTCGACCATGAATGTCTTTGCACCCAGAGCGCCGAAAGGACATGCGTGAATGCAATGACCGCACTGTATGCATTTGCTCTCGTCTATCTGGCAGAGACCGTGCTCATCCATTGTGATGGCATTTACAGGGCAGGCTTTCTTGCATGGACGCACGAGGTCGACTATTGCGCCATAAGGGCATGCTTTTGAACACAATCCGCATTCCTTGCACTTGTCCGGATTTATATGTGCGCGCATCTGTCGATTGCTGTCACGTTCCAGTGTAATTGCTCCGAATTTACATGAATTATAGCAGGCATGTCCGAGGCAGCCGTGGCAGTTATCTGTGACCGTATACGCTGAGAGCGGGCAGTCATCACAGGCCGCGGGGATAACCTGAACTATATTTGTCGTGCTGAGTTTTGACGGGCACAGGCCTCTTGCAAGACGGACTCTCTGACGGATGATCTCGCGCTCACGGTAGATGCAGCAGCGGAATTCCGGAACAGGTCCCGGTATCAGTTCTTCAGGAAGGTCTCCTTTCTTCTCATCAAGCTCGCCGTTCCATGCAAGTTTTGCCACTTCATAGAACACTCTTTTTGTGATGTCATAAGTAGTTTTATCGTTTGTGACCATATTTGCTCCTATCCTTGATTGTTATCAGTATATATGCTCTTCTACCGGCCGTCCTATGGCTTCCAGCGCCTCCGCGAGCTGACGCGTGAGGTTCTGTCTCATTCCGAGCTCAAGCGGGAGATCAGGGTTCTGATACGCCGCATTCACCGCAGTTCCTACATACATTTTGACTTCAGTGCACTGTTCAATAAGTATTCTTGCGATCCTGTCAGCCGGATTTGGCCTTTCAAGTCTCTTGAAAAACTCTCTGTCAATGCTGTCGAGATCCGCATACTGTTTTATTATACGCAAAACCTCAGCAAGTGTCAGCACGCCTTCAGTTACAAGATCGATCCCCTGTATCTCGCCCATCGGCGGAAGCCCTATATCCGGGTCGTAATCGAGTGATACAGCCATCGGTCTGTTCAAAACACGTGATACTATCGAGGCGCTTGTTCCTCCGGAGACTATTCTCTTTACCGACGCGTCTCCTGACATAAAATCCGACACCATTCTGCGATCATCAGAAGAGTTTTTCGCAGGGCCTGTCATCAGATGGACTATCTGTCTGTTCCTCACCCTGATACAGGCGACCGTGGTATCGTCTCCAGGTCTGTTATCATAAAGCTTATTGCATGCCTCACAGATTCCTATTGCCTCACGCATAGGTGACTGATCGGTTTCATGTTGTTTTCTCGCAAACTCGGCTATATCCTCCCATGGCCAGCCAAAACTACAGCTCTTGCCCACTCCGGCGTGTATCGTGCCATCGCTCATTATGAAGAATGTATCTCCGACCTGCGCCGTGAATCGATAATCGTTGACACTCTTTCCGAGCTCTATCCTTTCATGCCGCGGGATTTCCACTATCCTGCCGTCACGCAGAAAGATGCATCCGGGATTGTCATATTCGATCAGTGTAGCTCTCCCATCGTGGAATACCTGCAGAAGTGAGAATGTCGAATACGAAACATGTGTCACAGGATCTGTCGGAAGTGTGTCAACAACTGTTTCAACACAGTCATTGAGGTGAGACCCTGCCTTCAGCATTGATCCGAATATCTTTGTCGTC
>JAAZDA010000053.1 GCA_012512995.1 Clostridiales bacterium
GCGGCATACATACTGGTGAGTAATATTTGTCAGGTCTTGCTGGCCATGCTCTATCAGAAGACAGTCAGTGAGGTGACCGGATCGCTGTCATTATTTCTTATTGCATATTCAGGAAATATCAATATTGGAATCACAATGACAGGTGCGGTATCTGGCTGGATCGCGGTCGCTGCCACAGCAAAACGCGAAGTCATAAGGGATGAACTGCGGGAGTCAATACTGCCGATAAAACGCAGGAACATGGGATATCTTATAATAGCCGTCACAGGATGCATCGCCTTGGGATTTGCGCTTAATATTCTGTTCGGAATCACCGGTCTTCTTGCGAATTCAACTGTCACATCTGATGTTCAACAATACCAGTACCAGGTGAGTTTTGTGCCGGGTCTCATCGCATACGGAATAGTGATGCCTTTCATTGAGGAGAGCATTTTCAGGAGCGTTGTCTACCTCAGGCTCAGAAATTTCAGCACCGTACTGACTTCGGCAATTGTGTCAGCAGCTCTGTTTGGTGTTATCATATGAACATTCTCCAGGCAGTCTACGGTTTCATAATGGGACTGATCTTCGCATACAGCTATGCGGCGTTCAGACGTTTTGCCGTACCATTTGCCATGCACTCACTGACAAATATTCTGATATTCACCATATCTTATTTTGGCCTGTTCACTACAATGTGCACGTATGGATGGTTCGCGGCTTTCCTTGCGATAGCCGCCATGAGCTGTGTCATGGTCTTCGGTTTCAGAAAAAACTCATGAAGGTGATGTGGTTTTGCTGCGTCCATTTTGAAAAGTGATTCGTATAAATAATTGAATCAGGAAGAGGAGATTCAATGGTGATGACCTTATTGGTATCAGGAAAAGGAGCGCAAAATATGACAGAAGATCTTGACGGAAAAGAAATTACCCCATTAAGTGACAGCATGCTTAACAACGTAAGTGGGGGAAAAGTTATAGATATAATCAGTAAAATCAATGCTTATGCAGATGACGCAGATGCAGCAAAATGGTTGGAAGCTTATGCCCGTGGCCTTTCTGATTATGACAGATACATTTCATTTTTGAAGAGGCGTAAAGAAAAGCTTTTCGCAGCCTTTGATTTGCTCGAAGAAAACGAGAAACACGAGTTCTTCAACTACTATTGTAGAAACTCTACTGTATTTGAGGGAGTCAGTGATAGTTGGTAAAGAACGACATCTGCAATTGGAGTTATCCGGTTGCAGATGTTTTTGCTGTTCACAGGTTTTCCTAAGTCCTGAAAAGCTATATTGGATTGTTTAAATTGCCAGACTTGCTTTCTTACCTGTGAATATCGTTGTACCGCGCGTTTCACAGGTAATTGTATTTGTCTGAAATTTTTCTGGCTTGCTTTCTTACCTGTGAATTTTGGTGTCCCCAGCGTTTCACAGGTAATCGTGTTTTTTAGAAATTTATCGGCTTGCTTTCTTACCTGTGAATTTCGATGTCCCCAGCGCTTCACAGGTAAAATGTTAATTCAAGCCATCCAGTAGAACATTTCAGAACATAAAAACCTGTGAACAGTTACGTTTGGCTGATTGCCGATTGTTTTACGAAAAGTTTATAGTTTTTGTGGTGTATAATGGCGCGCTTATGTTATAATTCTAATACTTGTGTTCAAGACAGTAAGACCGCAGGAATACAGGAAATCATCAGAAGCATAATAATAACACAATGAATGAGGAGAAATATAAGATGAGCGTAAAGGCAGAGAAACTCGAGGGAAGCATGGTAAAACTTACCATTACCGAGAGCGCTGAGGATTTTAACAAGGCGATCGAGAAAGTATATCAGAAGCAGAAACACAGCATCACGGCTCCCGGATTCAGAAAAGGCAAGGTCCCGATGGCAATGGTCGAGAAGCTTTACGGCGAAGGAGTCTTCTATGAAGATGCTGCTAATGACATGATCAACAGCACATATCCCGAAGAAGCAGAAGCAAGCGGCGAAGAAATCACATCTTCTCCGAAGATCGGTGTAGAGCAGATCGGCAAAGGTAAGGAGTTCATTTATACAGCAGAAGTCGCAGTTAAGCCACCTGTGACACTTGGCAAGTATAAGGACATTGAGGTTACAAAACATGACCTCACAGTTACAGATGAAGAAGTCATGGCTGAGATCAACAAGGAACTCGATAAGAGCGCCACATACAAAGATGTTACAGACAGGGCGGTCAAGTCTGGCGACGAAATAAAGCTCGATTATGAAGGCTTTGTTGACGGAGTGGCTTTTGACGGCGGCAAAGCAAGTGATGCTCCGCTCACGATAGGATCAGGAAGCTTTATCCCGGGATTTGAAGAACAGCTCGAAGGAGCAGAAATCGGCGCAGAGAAAGAGATCAAGGTCACATTCCCTGAGCATTATCAGTCCAAGGATCTTGAAGGCAAGGAAGCAACATTCAAGTGCAAGGTCAACAGCATCCGCGAAAAGGTGGTTCCTGAACTTGATGATGAGTTTGCAGATGAAAAGTGCGAGAAAGATGGCGCGACAGTAGCTGATTACAAGGAAGAAGTAAAGGCTCAGATCGAGGCAAAGAAGATCGAAGAAGCCAAGACTGATAAAGAGAATGAAGCTATTGAGAAGATAATAGAAGATGCGAAGATCGAGATCCCTGAAGCAATGATCAACACTCAGGTAGAGCAGATGATCGATGAGTGGGGACAGAGATTCCAGCAGCAGGGTCTCTCACTTGATCAGTATTTCCAGTACACGGGTTCTGACCGCAAGAAGATGGGTGAGACACTTAAGCCTGAAGCTGAGAAGAGGATCAAAACAAGACTCTGCCTGGAACAGATAGCAAAAGACGAGAACATCAAGGCTTCTGACGAAGATTATGAAGCTGAGATAAAGAAGATGGCTGATCAGTACAAGATGGAAGTCGAGAAGGTCAAGGGCTTCATCGATGAGAAGTCCAAAGATCAGATGATGAAGGATATCGAAGTCCAGAAGGCACTTGATCTTGTGGCGGACAGTGCTAAGGAAACACTCGAGAAGAAGAGCGAAGACGATAAGAAAGAAGACTGATAATATGGCAGCTTATATACCTTACGTAATAGAACAGACCGGAAGCGGCGAACGCTCATATGATATTTTTTCAAGACTTCTCAAGGAGAGAATAGTATTCCTCGGAGATGAAGTGAACGATCAGACAGCGGAGCTCATTGTAGCCCAGATGCTGTTCCTTGAAGGCGAAGATCCGGAGAAGGACATACAGTTCTATATCAACAGCCCCGGAGGATCGATCACATCCGGCATGGCTATCTATGACACAATGCATTTTGTGAAATGTGATGTCTCAACAATCTGCGTGGGAATGGCAGCGAGCATGGGCTCATTCCTTCTTGCAGGCGGCACAAAGGGCAAGAGATTCGCACTTCCAAATTCCGAGATCCTGATTCATCAGCCTCTTGGACAGAGCCAGGGACAGGCTTCCGATATAGCAATACAGGCGGAGCACATGGCAAGGACCAAAGAGAAGATGAACCGTATTCTCGCTGAGAACACGGGACGCAGCTATGAAGACCTTGTTCGCGATAC
>JAAZDA010000054.1 GCA_012512995.1 Clostridiales bacterium
ACGCTGATCCTGGGGCTGATGGTGATCGTGATAACACTGGGCGTTTCTATTCCGCTTGGTGTTTTCTCAGCGAGAAAACGCGGCACTGTCATTGAAAATATCATAGAATTTATTACCATGCTCGGAATCTCACTTCCGGGCTTTTTTCTCAGCATAATCCTTATGTGGGTATTTGGACTTGTACTGCACTGGTTCACGCCGGGCAGTTATGTGAGTTTCACGACGAGTGTCAGTGGATTTCTCAATTTCATGATATTCCCTGCACTTGCCATAGCAATTCCAGAAATCGCGATCCTGACAAAATATATACGCACGGCGATGATTGATGAACTTGATAAAGATTACGTCCGCACGGCAAAAGGAGAGGGCAGCTCAGTGAGCCGCATTCTGTATGGGCATGTTCTCAAGAACGCAATAGTAGCCGTAGTCCCGCTCATAGGAATGATAGTCGGGAGCATATTCTCGGGCAGCATTATTGTAGAGCAGGTCTTTGGCATACCGGGAGTCGGACGTCTTCTGATTTCGTCGGTGACAGGCAGAGATTTCCCGCTCACCCAGACACTTGTAATGTATATTGCATTGATAATAGTTCTGACTAATTTCGCAGTCGACATTCTGATACAGATCATAGATCCGAGAATCAGAATAGGCGCGCGCGGGAAGGTATAGAACAATCATGGATAATGGCAAAGCGGAACTGAAGATCGGATGTGTTTTGACAGGAATCATAGTCTTTCTTGCTGTGCTCTCTGTGTTCTGGACGCCGTATGACATCAATTACATGGACTATACGGCCCGCCTTGCCGCGCCTTCATTGCAGCATATTTTCGGCACCGATAATCTGGGACGCGATATTTTCAGCAGGGCAATAAAGGGCGGCGGTTACACACTTGTCGTGGCCGTTTCCACTGTCGCAGGCTGCACTGTCATAAGTTCGATCTTAGGACTTCTCGGCGGCTTCTTCGGAGGCTTTGTTGATGAGATAATTATGCGCGTTATCGACGCGGTGAATTCTTTTCCGGGAATCCTTATAGCTCTGATAATCGTAACTGTGATGAAGAGCAGTGATTACACGATAATCATCGCTCTTTGCATAATGTTCGTTCCGAGTTTTACGCGAATCGTCAGGACCGGCACCCTGCAGTACAAAAATGCCGATTTCGTATGGAGCAACAAGATCTTCGGAGATTCCGACCTGCGGCTCCTTCTTGTCCACATCTTTCCCAATATCATGCCGATGTTGCTGTCATCCATTATTGTCGGTCTTTCAAACGCCATACCTGCTGAATCAAGTATGAGCTATCTGGGACTTGGAATTCAGCCCCCGAAACCAAGCTGGGGCAGAATGCTCTTTGAGGCGCAGAGCTATATTTTCAAGGCCCCGTTGTGCGCACTCGCGCCAGGCCTCATGATCGTCGTCACGATCGTGGGTTTTAACTGCATAGGAGAGGGGCTGCGCAAGCGATATCTGAAGTGACTTTCAATTGTACTTTTAGGAATTGCACATTATAATGGTCAAATATTAGTATGTTCACAGGCACATTGGCACAAAATATACACATTGACCGGAAAGCGATTTAATGGCGGAAGAGAAGAAGTTCACCAAAACTGAAAAGCATGAGCTCGACAAAGAACTCGTAACGGCTACAGGCCGCGCGGGCATAGGTTTTGACGATGGTCGTATTGAGGACATCGCCGAATTTGTTGCGCCCGATGTTCTGTACAGGGATCTGATCGACCGTGTCCGCAAGTATCATCCTTCCGATGATATTTCGCTTATTGAAAAAGCTTATCATGTCGCGGATCTGGCGCACCACGGGCAGCTCCGCAAATCCGGTGAGCAGTACATTATTCATCCGCTGTATGTCGCTATAATCCTGGCCGATCTCGAAATGGATAAAGAGACGATCGCCGCGGGACTGCTTCACGATGTTGTTGAAGATACACTGTTTACAAGAGAAGAAATCGTAAAAGAGTTCGGCGAAGATGTCGCACTTCTTGTTGACGGAGTTACAAAGCTGTCAAAACTGGAATTTGCCAAGAATTATAATTCCGGTGCCGAAGATGAGAAAGAGAAAACTGCCGAGCAGCTGGAATATCATGCTGTCAATCTCCGCAAGATGTTCCTTGCGATGGCGAAGGACATAAGAGTCATTCTGATAAAACTGGCGGATCGCCTGCACAACATGCGCACTCTCGGCCATCAACCGCCTGAGAAGCAGCAGCGCATCGCACAGGAAACGCTTGATATTTATTCACCTATAGCTCAGCGTCTCGGAATCAGCCGTATCAAGGTCGAGCTCGATGACCTTTC
>JAAZDA010000055.1 GCA_012512995.1 Clostridiales bacterium
ATGCAGTACTTGGCAAGAGCAAACTTATTGCAGAGGCCTGACGACATCAGATGGCCGCACTTTCAGAGTGATACTTGGTGTCAATTTATTTGCCAAGATGATCATCAATCTTAACGAACCTTATCGTGATTGCACAGGGCAGATCGGCATGCTGCTCAAAGAAGGTCAGATGGTGTTTGTCTATGGAATATATTATCCGTGCGGCAAAGACTGTGATGACTATCTGTTCGAAGCCAAAAGCATGATATTCCCCGGAAAGGACAATGACAGTTTCCGGTTCGAAGAGGAAAACTGGTGGCCGGAGCAGGCAAGAAGTATAGCCAATTTCTTCATCAAAGCTCAGTTCGGTGATGATATCAATTATGAGAATTACAGGACGACGATCTCACTGACAGGCTAGCATACTCAGACATACAGGCAGGAGACCGACACGATATCGAGAATGATATACGGAATGCGGAACAGATGAGCCGCAACCCATCCGGCGTAAGTATACGGCCATGTTCCTTGTCATCCAGCAACTTCTGATATTCTTCATATTGCTTATTTGTAATCTTCTTCATTGCTTCGCTTCCTTTAACAATGTGCAACTGCCTTGATAGCATAAACAGCAACTACTGCTGCCGGAATGCTCATCAAGGCAACAGCAGCTGGCCAGCCAGTAAGACTAACATTTACAGTTGAATGCTTTGCTAATTCCGGTGCTCCCAATGTTAAGTTTTCAATCCCATTTTCCATGTTGCTATCCTTTCTCCGCTGCTTATTTGTGGTTGCAATATTTTTTCATTCTCCTGCATCGTTTAGAATGGATAGGATCTTACTGATGTAATCCATTGCTTCTTCATCTGAACGCTCGAGAAGTTTTGCTACCCTTCTTATCACTTCCACCCGATCAACAGTAGACATTTCTTGTGTTTTTACTTCAGGTGACGGGATTTCCGTGTACACCAAAAGGCGATTTCCAACTAAGTGATTGTTATATCTTCCATTGCAGTTTTTAGTGAGATATGCAGAAACACCTCTTAAGTGATTCCCGGTTGCAAAACTGGAAACCATATCTACAGGAACCCTCACCTCCAGGACGACATTGTTTCCGATTAGCATTGGAACTTCCAATTGAACATTGTATCTGGAATACAAATTGAGTGATGCGCTTTCTGTCGCATCGCGCAGGTCCCGTAAACAGTCTGCAGCCTTGATTCTTGAGTCAGCGAATTCTATCTGTATGAACTTAGATGCCATCTTCATATTTGAGAGTCCCTTTTGTATCTACATTTGGTGTTACTTGTATCTATATCTCCAATATATCACTCATATTTCTAGTTGTAAATACTTTCGGCGTAATTTGTAAAAATATAAAGCACAAAAAAATCGGGTCATTACCCGACGTCTACATTTGCACCCTTGTTTTTGACCTTGCACCCTTTTTTCACGCACACATTTTGGAAGCGTTAAATTGTATCATTTTCGGTCGGAAGATTTCATACTTGACATAGTGTTGATACGCGCAGGCATGGGAGTTGCAGGCGCGGCACTCGCAACAGTAATAGGATATGTGCTCACACTTGTATGGTACCTTAAACATTATTTCAGCAAGAGGTGCACGCTCCGGTTCCACATTGAATCAGGGAAGGTGGCTTCTACCCTTAAGACAGCTTTTGCCGGCGGTCTCAGCTCTGTAATACAGTTCGCAGGGTGGCTTATAAGTATCATAATTATTAATACCAGGTTGGCAGCAATAGGAGGGACAACAAGTATAGCAGTTTACTCAGTAGTTCTGAGCATCAGCATATTTACAGCCAGCAGCTTCAATGGAGTCATAAATGCAATGACTCCTGTTGTTGGAACTTTTTATGGTGATGAGGATTACTACAGCATGAAGAGAGCACTGAAACAGGGAACCATTATTGCTTATTGTTTTGGCGGAATAATGTTCGTGCTGTACCTTATCATTCCGGGACCTCTGAGCCGTTTGTTCGGTGTAACTGATGCGGCTACACTTGTAGAGAGCAGCATGGCGCTCCGGATTGCGGCAGCAGGGATTTTTGTTCAGATTGCAGTAGGTATTCTCACATCTTCCTATCAGGTAACACAGAAACCGGTTGTTGCGTCGATCATTTCCTTTACGCGTGCAGGTGTTTTGCAGCCATTCCTTCCATTACTTCTTACATTTGCTATCGGAGTGATGGGTGTATACATTTCACTTGTTTTGATGGAAGTCGGCGGATTACTGGCAGCATTTGTGGGTGTGGCGCTGTATCACATGAAGGACAGGGAAGCAAAGGGATTTCTCCTGCTGCGACCTGTTGAGGAAGGGAGTTCCAGTATACCCTTAAAAATGATGTTAAGGATATCGCAGGTGCAGTGGATGGGGTCCTGGACTTCTGCGCGACAAACGGACTGGACAAAAAGAGAAGCAACGTAATAGGCCTTGCGCTTGAAGAAATGGCCCGCAATATTGTGGAGCACGGGTTGTCAAAGGATAAGAAAGTCCATTACATCGATATCAGGGTAAAACTTGACGGTGATAATGTCCTGCTTCGAATAAGGGATGATGGGGTGCTCTTTAATCCGACCCAGGTAAAGATGGACAAGACAGCTAAGGAAGCCCTGCAGGCAGATGAGAGAATGCATCTGGGACTTCGAATGGTCAACGGAATCGCAAAGAAGATAGAGTACACAAGAGTTCTGGGCTTCAATAATACTGTGATCTGTGCATGAAACCGGAGAAGAATGCTGACATCGTTAAGGACAATAATTAAAGAATGTGATCTTGAACAAGGGTCGACACTTTATGCTAATGTCGATCCCAAGGTACTGGATTGGAAGATGAATACGGCAGATTTCTGGACTGCTGCGCAACTTGTTATGCCAAGGGAAGAGAAACCTGCCGATAAAGCTCAGACAGAGACCGTTGATAAGATAGCTGCGATCAACAGACAGATCAGACAGATCAAGGAGGTCGATGATAAGGAACATAAGCAGGTAGACCTTGTTCTTGCTCTGAGAAAAAGGAAGAAGAAGCTGGAGTCTGAGATCGTCAGGGAGCCTGAGATCAGACAGACTGTAATTCAGTTCAAAAAGACATTGACTGCTGTTGATTTCACTGAACTTGTCGAACTCCTGCCAATGCTTGAAAGTGTAAATTTTTCATATCATGATCAGATGCCATATTTTGTGGCTAATATGGAAGCTATAGCACGGGCAGTGAAGAAAAATGAAGAAGTTGCGGTGACCGGGGGACCGTGCCTCTTCGGACTAAATGAAGTGGATATGAACATTGCTCTGTGGGATGGCAATACACAGACTTTTGACTATAGTACCGGTCGGCATTTTGTGCAGGACGGGTGCCATATGACTGAGTATATAAAAG
>JAAZDA010000008.1 GCA_012512995.1 Clostridiales bacterium
ATAGTTTTTTGAAACACACGTGGAAAGGAAAGATCCTGCAATATGAGATATAACGACTTTGACCGCAAGATGGAGCGCAAATTCGGGCGCTATGCAATCAGAAATCTATCGCTGGCGCTGATCCTGTGCTATGCCTGCGGGTATCTGATTCAGTTCATAAATTCAAGCTTTTTGAATTATCTATCGCTTGATCCGTATGCAATTGTGCATGGACAGGTCTGGAGACTTATCACATGGATCATTATTCCTCCTGACAGTTCGAACATTTTCTTTGTGCTCATTATGATGTTGTTCTATTACAGCATTGGAACAGCACTCGAGAGAACATGGGGGACCTGGAGGTACAATACTTATATTTTCAGCGGAATACTGTTCACTATCCTTGGTGCGTTCGTAATGATGGCGTGGGCTTATCTCACACAGGGCGAGCTCCTCCAGAGTCTTGGCGCTTCGAGCTATTTCACATATTACGCGAGAGCATTCAGCACTTATTATGTGAACATGTCGATATTCCTTGCTTATGCTGTGACATTCCCGGACATGCGGGTACTGTTCATGTTCTTCATTCCGATAAAGGTGAAGTGGCTGGGCATTGTTTATGCTGGCTTTCTTGTCTATGACATGATAGTGTCAGGCGCACCTGTGAGGATCGCAATTCTGTGTTCATTGCTCAATTTTATCCTGTTGTGGGTGAGATCGAGGGATTGGAACAGAGTGAACCCGAAAGAAATGAAACGGCGCAGAGACTGGAAGAACGCGACGAACAGGAGCACATGGTCCAAGGGCAGTGACGGGTGGATGCACTCCGGGCAAAACAAGTTTTCCGGAAACAATCAGGCCAATGGAAGTTCTCAGAGGACCGGGAATCCGGGCAATAGTACTGCCGGACAAAACACCGGTGCAGCAAATAATGCTGCCGGGGCCTTCAATGGCAGACCACCAAAGAGCGCGGGCGCGATGCACCGCTGCGCAGTATGCGGGCGTACTGAAATAACAAATCCTGAGCTTGAGTTCCGGTATTGCAGTAAATGCGAAGGAGCATACGAGTATTGCTCAGATCATATTTTTACGCATATACATGTGAAGAACGGGGACAAATCGAGTTTTGACGGAAATGGTAATGTAAAGATACGTCCTGAAGAACAGGAATAGAAACGATTCACTTATTTGAATGAGGTCAGGAATGGACGAAATAAACAGAGAAAGAGCCTTTCTCGAGAAGATGCAGGATGTCCTTAAAAAGGCAAAACAGCAGGAAAACGAGATCTCAGAGGAAGAGATAGCGGCGGAGTTCGCAGATCTGGAACTTACAGATGAGCAGATGAAACAGGTGAAGGATTACCTCACCGCCAATCATATAGGTATCGGGCATCCGGTAAATACTGATGAACTCCTCACGAAGGAAGAACATAATTATCTGAATGATTATATGGAGATGGTCTCTTCAATAGAGCAACCGGATCCCGGGGTAATGGATGCACTCAAGCTGAGCGCAATGGCCGGTGAAACTGATGCACAGAAAAGACTTGCCGAGTGTATGCTTCCTAAGGTAGTTGATATTGCAAAGTTATATGTCGGGCAGGGTGTTTTTCTTGAGGATCTTATAGGGACGGGAAACGAAGCACTGACGAGAGGAGTAAGGCTGCTTGCGCCGCTCGAAGGACCGGAAGAAGTCGAGGGACGACTTGGTGAGATGATAATGAATGCCATGGAAGATCTTGTTTCGGAGAATCTTGATGAGAGCGCAAAGGGTGAGGAAGCAGCGGAAAAGGTCAACAGGGTCGCGGATGCAGCGCGTTCACTCGCTGAGGATCTCGGAAGAAAAGTAACAGCAGAGGAGCTCGCCGGAGAAGGAGAGCTTTCCGAACAGGAAATCATGGATGCAATAGAGATCAGTGCCAACAATATCCCCGATATTGATTACAGGAAAGCGTAGTGTTTATATGGGAATGAACATCGACAATGAATGTTTTAATGATTTCAAGTATGAAATGAACGATCTGACCGTCATTTACTACGGCGCCAAATATTCATATCAGGAAATCATTGACGACAAAGTAACCAGTTTTAAGCTCAAAAGGATAATAGTAGACTGGATCCTTCCGGAAGTCAGCGGCGACACGACGCTTGAGAGTCATTTCTATTACCTTAAGCCTGAGGACAGGTCTTATCTTGTTTATGACCAGCTCAAGGTGAAGCTCCGCTGCAGCATCCCCTATGAGAAGAAGAGTATTTTCGGTAAAACTGAAAAGCTCTATAAAGAAGAGATCATTTCGCTTAAAGATATGGTGCAAATGACACCGTCAGAGAAAAAAGAAAAAGGAATCATTATAAGAGAAATACAGATTTCAAAAGTAGGACTGATGTCGTTTACTCTGTAAAATAAGCAAAAAGCCTGAGCCGGACAATAATCAGCTCTCACACATAGTAAATGTGCCCTGTGAACAGTTACAAACAACTTAGTCGTGAGGAAGAATATGCGAAATTCAAATGTTGATCTTAAGGAAAGAACAATTTTTGTAACAGGAGCTGCTGGGTTCATCGGATCAAATCTTGTCATGGATATTCTCCGGAAATTCCATCCTGTAACAATCGTGGGAATCGATAACATGAATGATTACTATGATGTCTCCATAAAGGAGTGGCGCCTTAAGAAGATCGGAGAAATTGCAGCAGAGAGCGCTCCGTCATCATTTGAGTTCATAAAGGGAGACATTTCAGATCGGGAAACGATAGGAAATATTTTTGAAAAGTATGAGCCGTCAGTGGTTGTAAACCTTGCGGCTCAGGCCGGTGTGCGTTATTCAATATCACATCCGGATACATATATTCAGTCGAACATCATTGGTTTTTACAATATTCTTGAGGCCTGCAGACACAGCTATGACGATGGTAAAACAGGTGTGGAGCACCTGGTCTACGCTTCCAGTTCAAGCGTTTACGGTACAAATAAGAAAGTCCCTTACAGTACTGACGATAAGGTGGACAACCCCGTATCTCTTTATGCGGCGACAAAGAAAAGCGATGAACTGATGGCGCACGCATATGCAAAACTTTATAATATTCCATGCACAGGGCTCCGTTTCTTCACAGTATATGGCCCGGCAGGACGCCCGGACATGGCATACTTTGGATTTACTGATAAGCTGCGCGCCGGTGATAAGATAAGAATTTTTAATTTTGGCAATTGCAAACGTGATTTCACATATATTGATGACATAGTTAAGGGAGTAGAGCTTGTCATGCAGGCGGCTCCTGAGCGTCAAAACGGAGAAGATGGCCTGCCGCTGCCTCCGTACAGACTTTATAATATAGGCAACAGTCATCCCGAAAACCTGCTGGATTTCGTTGATATATTGCAGCAGGAGTTAGTGCGCGCATCTGTGCTTCCTTCAGATTATGATTTTGAGGCACACAAGGAACTTGTACCAATGCAGGCCGGAGATGTACCTGTCACATATGCAGATACGACTCCTCTTGAGAGCGATTTCGGATTTCATCCGGACACACCGCTCCGCGACGGGCTTCGCGCGTTCGCTGAGTGGTACCGGGAATTCTATATGTGATTTACAGATCCCATTGCATATATTTTGTACAGTTACCTCGGACAGTAACTGTTCACTGGCACGTCCAGACGCTGAATGATTGTCTTGACGTGCCAGACTGGCTTTCTTACCTGTGAATTTCGTTGCACCCCGCGTTTCACAGGTAAAACGTTAATTCAAGCCATCCAGTAGAACATTTCAGTACATAAAAACCTGTGGACAGTAACCTCGGACACAC
>JAAZDA010000056.1 GCA_012512995.1 Clostridiales bacterium
CTGTATCTGTTCCTGTCAGAGAAGATAATTGCCGGCGTTACAGGCGGGATCAAGGGCTGATGAGGCAAGGAGATGACCTGATGCCTGTCGCAATGAAGCAGTGAACACAGCAGAGCATGCGACGGAGCAGCTCTGCAACACGAGAGAATAAGGGTACAATTATGCGGAGAAAGATTACTGATATTACAATTCAGAAGGCTGCTGATGCCTTTGCGACTGAGGGAAGCAGAAGTGAATACAGAAAATTCGGCAGCGGACATATAAATGATACGTTTCTCCTTACATGTGACAGGCGCTATATCCTTCAGCGCCTTAACACGGAGATATTCAAGGATCCGATCGCAGTGATACGCAATATTGAGGGAGTCACTGGATTCCTCAGAAAGAAAATAGTGGAATCCGGCGGGGATCCTGACAGGGAGACACTGAATCTTGTCAAAACAAGTTCAGGGGAGGACTATTATATTGATGAGGTGGGAAATTTCTGGCGCATGTATTATTTCATTGAGGGCGCGAGCTGCTTCAACACAGTAGAAAAAGCAGAAGATTTCCGCAACAGTGCAATGGCTTTCGGGCACTTCCAGCATATGCTGGCTGATTATCCTGCCAGTACCCTCGTTGAGACGATTCCAGGATTTCATGACACGCCAAAGCGCTTTGCAAGATTCAAAGAGGTGGTCGCAAAGGACGCACTACATAAGGCGGAGAGTGCGAAACGGGAGATAGAATTTGTTTTGGCGAGAGGCAATGATATGGCTCTTGCCACTGATATGCAAAAGAGCGGCGAACTGCCGCTTCGCGTCACGCACAACGACACGAAACTCAACAACATAATGATAGATGACAAAACAGGTGAAGCTATCTGCGTTATTGATCTTGATACAGTAATGCCGGGACTGTCGATAAATGATTTTGGGGATTCCATAAGATTTGGCGCAAATACGGCACTTGAAGATGAGCGGGATCTCTCAAAGGTATCGCTTTCACTGCCTCTGTATAACACATATGTTGACGGGTTCCTTTGCGGATGCGCGGGATCTCTTACTGACAAAGAGATCGGAATGCTGCCTCAGGGTGCAAGACTTATGACTCTGGAATGCGGAATGAGGTTCCTCACTGATTATCTTGAGGGCGATGTGTACTTCCACACTGAGAGGGAAGGACAGAATCTGGACCGCACAAGGACACAGTTTGAACTTGTGGCTGATATGGAGCGCAAATGGGATGCAATGGAACAGGCCTGCGCGGAATATAGAAAATAAACGTGTAAATATCGCAATCATTCTGAAAAAGTATTGTTATATTGAGCTAAGTCTGTTATAAAATAGGCAAAGTAGGACGGCAGGTGAGGGGAACACATGCAGGCTTGGTTTGTACTTAACGTATATGCAGCATTGCTTATCAGCATGCTTATGTTTTTTAATTACCGCAGGGAATCCAGGAGGAGCATTCAGGCACACGCCTTCGGACAACTTCTGTTAATGTTGCTCATTCTTGTCGTAATGGACAGCCTGAGCCGAAATGGCAGTGGCGCAGGCACAGACTCAACTGCTGATGAATTGGCTGTAGTTGGAACATATATAGTTATGGCTTTTCATCCGTTCATCTATTACTTTTCTCTCAAATATGTCAACTGCTGGTTTGATGAAGAGGGCTTCACCGGAACAGATCCGGTGTCGCTCTTTGTCGGAGGCTGGGCTGTAGTTAACTTTATTTTCGTCACTGTAAATCAGCTTTTCGATGTTCCGTTCTTTTTCAATTATGATGACGGAGTGTACACTCAGTGCACGTCATATTCCATACGCGGAGCAGTCAATCTGGCACTGTACCTGGTCATAGATTTTTATGTCGTATATAACAGAAAACGCATAAACCAACTGTATCGCAAGGTCATTATTGCTTTTCCACTTATATGTTTTGGCTCAGGGATAGGGCAGGTGATGTTCAGCGATATTCCGGTGTTGTACAGCGGGATAGTATTTGCGTGTCTTGCGCTTTATATTTATGTTCAGAACAGGGATATAAACGAGGATTACCTGACAGGGGCTGTCAACAGGAGAAGAATCGATTATGTTCTTAATATGAATATAAACGGCAGTCGTGAGTTTGACGACCGCAATTTCGGCGCGGTAATGATAGACATTGATTTCTTCAAGAGCATTAATGATACATGGGGACATCAGGTCGGAGACGCTGCACTGCAGGATCTGACTACAATTCTGTTTGACTGTTTCCGCAAAGAAGATATTATAGGCCGTTACGGCGGAGATGAATTCCTGGTCATCATGCACAATACTAATCAGGATGGCATGGAACAGGCTGTATTAAGGCTGAAAGAGAGTGTTGATCATTTCAACACGAATGGACATGATGGAATACATTCACTGCACAAAAGAGATTATAAGCTTAACATAAGCGTGGGTGCGGCACTGTACGATGAAGCAGAGAAACTGACAGCGAGTCAGTTCATAAAGAAAGTCGATGCTCTGATGTATGAAGAAAAGCAGCGCCATCATATTGAAAAAACAGATGCAATCGACGTGGATTGCACCTGATTACTTACTGATCTGTTATTTGTATTCTTTAATAGCTTTCTTAATGTAGCCGGGAACCTGATCCGGCTCTATCTTGAGTGAATACGCAAAAGTCTGATTGATCACTGATTCAGCCCGCATAAGTTCCTTTTCGTCGACAACTCTGGGCTTCTTGCCGTTCTTTATCTTTTCGGAACGCTTGCGGTGCAGTGCGCCGATAACAGCAAGCAGGTCACCATACGATCCGTTTGAGATCCTTGCGTCAAAACTCATCTGGCGGTCACGATCATTGGAGATCCAGTCAGATTCTTTATATGCGCCTATTATATTGTTGACTTCAGCGATGGAGAGGGGAGTGCGGAAAATTTCGTCGCCGACCGGTACTTCGACATATATGGTCATCTGCGGCTTGTAATACTGTGTAAGTACATAGTATTTCCTGAGCCCGTTACCAGTGAGATCCATTTCTTCGGTCCTGTTGATAAGGCATACACCATTGTTCTTGTAAATCACGACATCATTTGTTTTCCACTTCATAAATCGGATCCTCCTTCCGATAAGGCTCAAATAAAAAACAGCTTCACTGTGAATTCCAGCGAAACCGTCTACGTTTACTGCAAATTCCAAGCCTTCAAACAAAATTATTATAGCACATTTTTCCTTGTTTTGGTTGCCCGGCGTGCTATCATATAGAGAAATCATTTCAGTCCAATCTATTTTAAGGAGATATCGGAAGTTGAAATTCGGCAGAAAAATCATCTGTGCTCTTATATTATCAGCAGTATTCGGAACAACAGTGTCGGCTAAAGGCAGCGATGTCACGATAAGTTTTGATGCAAATGGCGGCGAAGGAACAATGGAGGATGTGAATGTCAAGGCAGGCAAGCTTGATTCGTACACACTGCCAGCTAATGAATTTTCGCGTTATGGATATGTTTTCAGAGGGTGGAATGTCGATAAGAACGGAACTCAGACTGAGATAGATGAGCAGGGCAAATTGTCGGATGCCAGTGACAGCGGGGCAGCTATTGATTCCGATTCTGATGGAAAACAGACACTTTATGCGCTGTGGGAACCACAGCTGTATATTATTCATTTTGACAAAGGCGGCAAAGCATCAGGCGACATGGATGACATGTATGCGATCTATGATGAGAAAACACCGCTTGAGAGCGTGGGTTTTGGCCGGGCTGACGCCCGTTTCACCGGGTGGAAGACTGCTGACGGAAAAAACTTTGCAAACCGCGCGAAAGTCCTTAATCTGCTCTCCGGGAACACTGAGTCTGAGAAAATTGTGACCGTGGATTCCGGAAAGCCGAAAGATAAGGACTACAGTTTCAGGAGTACACAGGGGTCATGTGTTTTTGAGGAAGACGGGAAGATGTATGTCGTGACAGCAGCGTCGATAAATGATGCTGCCTACAACAGCGGAGATCTGTCACATTATGAGACTGTCATAACAAAATTTGATGTGGAGACAGGCAAAGCTGTAAAGAGAGTCAGGAATCTTAAGTTCGATCATGCAAACGGACTGGCTTACGACAGCAACAATGGCCATATATATGTGGCCGAGGGAGGCACCTGTGACGGGTACCCGAGCGGCGTCATGGAGCTGGATGGCAATCTCAAGAAAGTGAAGGAATACAGCTTTCCGCTGCTCACGCACATCTGGGGAATCGCATATTCAAATGGATATTTCTATGTGATAGGCCGCAATGATGACAGCAGAAATTCGTTCTGTGTGCTTAATGAGGATATGCAGACGCTTTCGATAACACAGGTGGATGATTATTATTCACAGAACTTCAGCTCACAGGGAATTGCCGCTGATGACACATTTATATACGCCGTCAGTGCCGGATTCAAAACATATGAGTGGAAGAGCAGCCAGCGTATAAATGTTTTCACGCACGACGGCGAGTATGTGGGGGTGTGGACGATAGACATTCCGTACGAGGCCGAAGACATCACGATACTTGACGATTACGCATATATCACAACCAATGAGCATGCCAAATCCACACTATACAAAACAAGCATGCCGAAAGTCACATTGACAGCGCAGTGGGAATTGTACAAATAAAAAAAGCCATCCGGTCTCTTCTTTGTATTCTGAAGAAAGACGGATGGCTTTTTGGTCCTGGCATTATTTCTTGCCGGATTTTGCACTTGAAGATGAAGCTGATGACGATGAAGCTGTTGAAGAAGATGTTGCTGCCTTGAGCTGCTTCTCAAGAGCTGTTGCTGATTTCTGCAGTGATGTTATCGCATTGTTGAGCGATTCAAAATCAATATTGTCAGTCAGTGAATTGAGGTTCTTGTGAACTGCCTTGGATGTGCTCTGAACTGTCTTGTCGAGGTCGTTGACTGTACTTGTGATTCCGTCAGCTACGCCCGAAACTTGTTTTGCTGCGTCCTGGAGCTGCGTCACTGCGCTGTTGAGGCCGTCGACGTCAAAACTCTGGACTGTCTTCATTGTTGCAGTTGCGGTCTTTGTGGTCTCTGTCACTGCCTTGCTTACATCGGTGATTGCAGTGTCTGCTGTGTCAACAGTGTCATTTATGTTGGTGACTGTTTTGTTGATGTTTCCAACGGTATCATTTATCCCGGTGACGGTATCATTAATCCCTGTAATTGTGCTGTCAGCGTTGTTGATGGCCTTGTTTGCAGATGTGATGGTCTCTTCAAGATTGTCCGTGGAGGCCTGCACATCGCTGATGACCTTGTTCGCGCCGTCGTAGTCTATGCTTGCTATTCCATCGATGGCTTTATTCACAGAGTCGGCATTGTCATTTACCAGCGTGTTGATCTCGTTCAGTGTGGAATTTGCGCTGTCAACAGCCGTTCCGATATTGTTGACCTGAGTGTCGACATCAGTCACGACGCCCTGGACCTGATCAAATGTGTTGTTTACGCCGGTGTTGACGCTGTCGACAACGTCGTATGCGGATTTGACTGTATTGTCAGCAGAGATCACAAGCTGATTGACACTGTCTATAGTAGAGGTGAGACCGGAAACAGTGCTGTTGAGATTCCCGAGAAGGCGGTAGATGCCGGGCGTGATAAGAAGAAAAACCACCACGAAAGCAACCATAAGAAGAGAGTTGCCGATAGCGGACACCCTGGAATTCCTGGACGTCTTTTTCTCAGATGCGGAAATATTATCGAGAGCGGCGGTGACATCCTCGAGACGTTTTGCGATATCAGCATTGCTGCCTGATGAATTTGCCGCATTTCCGGCGATTTCCTCGCGGACGACTTTTGACACCTCATCACGTACAAGTCTCGCTATTTCTTCCTTTACTTCCTGAGAGACATTTTCCGTAACCTGTTTTTCAACCTGTTCTGCAATTTCACTGGTTGAAGACATACTGCTTTTGCCTGCATTTCCTGTTTCTTCATTATCAGCCATACTAGTACCTCCATTATTGAATGCCATGTTGAACGACAGCCACTCTCCGTACTGCCGCAGTAAACTTTTTGTTATGGGCAAAACAACCTGGAACCGTGTATTTACTTTAATACATTATTAACAGCAAACGGGCGGGTTTTCCATGACAACTGATAAATCGGCGCATGGAATTTGCGCGATAACGGCATAAAATAATGCACAATTTCTGAGGCAAATTTTTGTGAGACCTTAAATGCGAAAAAAGGACATTCCTGGCATCATTCGGGTTATGATAACAGTGTATCGGTAAATATCGAAATTCCGATGAGAGGAGGGCCGGATATGAAAAGAAAGATAATGATGATTGCTGCGGTTTTATGCATGTGCACTTTACTTGCCGGATGCAGCATGTCGAAGTTCATTGCGACAGGGCAGGAGTTCAGTCAGATATGCACGGATGCCGGTCTGAGTGTTGAGGATGTCAGGTCATATTATACAGATACATTAGGCTACAGGAGCGTCACTGATGCGTATACAGCTACTGATCCTGATGGAAAATACAATATTCAGTATGTCTGTTTTGGCAAGGCATCGGAAGCGGAAGATTTCTATCAGGTATCTGCGGCAAAGATGAGCGGAGATGAAGAGGTCACGAGAGATTACAGCATCAAGTCAGAGACTGTTAAGGGAAATTCAAGAAAACTCCTTCTGGAAAATGGTCGTGTCCTGTACGCTGAGGGTGAAACCAGGGCGATTGATTCCAAGATAGCAACGCTGACGTCAGGGTGGTTCGATGGAAGTGATGAAGGTGCTTCGGAGCAGCAGGCTCAAACGGATGCTTCAGCCCAGATGGCCGGGACAGCAATCAGCGCAGCTGATGCAGGTGACGGGAACAGCGCACAGGCACCGGAGAATTCTAAAGACGGCAGCACAGCCGGCACAAACGTGCAGGCCGGTGATGCAGCCACAAAGTGAATACCTGTAAGAAAACGAGATAAGTGATAATGCAAAGGCCGGGACAATACAATATGTCCCGACCTTTTTCTTGGCAGTTGCATTTCACGGATTGATAATTGATAAAACACAATTTGAACACAAATCATATGTATTCTTATAGTCGAGGCTAGGAAATAGAGAAGGCTTTTACAAAGGAAAGGGTGATCGATATGTATGAAGGAATGAATGATAACGAGCAGAATTACAATGGTACTTCTGCAAATGAGAACATGAATAATACAGGAAACGCAAACAGCACAGAAAACAGTGCAGCTAACGGTCAAAGCCAGGGCAGCACAGGTACAGATAATGGCACGACAGGCAACGGAGGCGCTGGTAATAACTATAACAACGGCGGCTCTAATTACGGCAATTATCAGTACAGCAATAATAACAACGGGGCATACCACAATCCTTACAACAGCGGATATGGCAGCAATCCTACACCTAACGGGGGGAAGAATAATAAAGAGAACAAGCCGCATAAGAAAGGAAATGGCTCAAAAGTCGTTCTGGCAATTGCTATGGCGGCGGTGTTCGGGCTCTGCGTAGGGGCAGGCATTTACGGGGTCGGAAGGATCGCGAGTGGTTCAACACAATCCGCGTCTGAGGACAAGAGCGAATCCTCAGGATCAGAAGCTACGTTAAAACAAGCTCAGGCCGGAGATAATTCTGATGAAGCATCAAGTGAAGGAACAACATCCTCAGAATCCGCGACAGCTTCTGCTTCAGGACTGAGTATAGCGGGAGATTCGTCAGATGAATCAGTTGGAGTAACGACAGTTGATGTGTCTGCAATAGCAGCGAAATGCATGCCTTCAATTGTTTCAGTTTACAACAGTGCAACGGTACAGGCTCAGGATTTCTTCGGGCAGACATATACGACTGAACAGGAATCGACAGGATCCGGAATAATAATTTCCCAGACTGATACAGAGCTTCTTATAGCAACGAACAATCACGTTGTTGAAGGCGCTGATGAGCTCACTGTAAAGTTCATAGATGATTCAACAGTGACAGCCAACATAAAGGGCACAGATTCAAATAATGATCTTGCTGTTATAGCAGTGAAGCTTTCGGATATAACTGATGATACGAAGGACCAGATATCGGTGGCGACTCTCGGTGATTCAGATAAGCTCAAGGTCGGTGAGGCCGCAATTGCAATAGGTAACGCACTGAACTATGGTCAGTCAGTCACAGCAGGTGTTGTGAGTGCTGTAAACAGGGAACTGCAGACATCTACTGATTCAGAAACCACATATACATTTATCCAGACAGATGCGGCTATAAACCCGGGCAACTCAGGTGGTGCTCTTCTTAACAGCAAGGGTGAGGTAATAGGCATCAACTCAAGTAAGATCGGTGCCACGACAGTAGAAGGCATGGGTTATGCAATCCCGATTTCAAGAGCCATCCCTATCATTGAGGATCTCATGAATCAGGAGACCAAGGAAAAAGTAAGCGAGGATGACCAGGGCTATCTGGGAATAAGCGGAATCAGTGTTACATCTGATGTCGCCAGTGCATACAATATGCCTCAGGGTGTCTATGTCGAGAGCATAATGGATGGCAGCGGCGCAGCAAGTTCAGATCTTAAGGAAGGCGATATAATCACTGGCATCAATGGAACGACCATTGACAGCATGGACGCACTTAAGGCTCAGCTCGAATACTATAAGGCAGGAACAGAAGTGACGCTTACAGTTGAAAGAGCTAATAACAACAAGTATACTGAAGCCAGCGTAAAGCTGACACTCAGCGACAAGAGCGTTGTTGAAAGCAGCCAGAGCTCAGATTCATCAACAGGTAGTTCTGAAAATGCGATCGGCGGTTCAACTGATGATCAGCAGGGACAGAATCAGGGTCAGAGTTCAGGCTGGAGCACGACTCCGTTCAGTGGATTTTTTGGAAACGGAACGAACTGATAAGATGATATAAGGGTCAAAATAAAACAGCCACGGAGCGGTAATCTCCGTGGCTGTTTTCAGTTAAGCGAATATTTATAAATACTTAACTTGATGCAAAGGGGAGACGGGCATTATACTGATGTAATTACAGCAGGAAAGAAGCCTAAGCCGATCCTGCGTGTCTGGAGGAAAGATGGAAGATATTATAAATAACAATTCCGGGAATAATACCGGTGATAATAATCAGGACAAAACAAACGATTACGAAGAATACTGCTCGGTATGCCATCGCTCATCGCGCACTGCCGGCAGGATGCTGCATCTCCCGAACGGGATCTCGGTCTGCGAAGACTGCATGCAGAAGATGATGAATATGACATCCAAGATCGACTATTCGAAGATCTTCTCAGATCCGAATATGATCAACGAGTTAAATAACATGATGCAGAACAGTAAGAACACCGGGACGGTCGAAAAAACTGATACCCCGGATAAGCCTGATACTGATAATAAAGAAAATGTTAACAGAATTGAGCCGGACAGTGTCATCACCAATAACGGAGATGACAGCAACGATCAGGACAGTGATAAGGACGACGATTCCGACAAGAGCAAGAAGAAAGGACCGACAATCAGTTTTATGACGCTCGGTGATATTTTCGGCGGAATGGGCGGAAATAGCGGCCCCCAGGTCAAGAAGAAGAAAAAAGACAGGCCGAAGCCGGTCTTCACGATCGACAATATGCCCGCTCCTCACATAATAAAGTCCACACTGGATGAATATGTGATTGGGCAGGATAAGGCCAAGAAGACACTTTCTGTCGCTGTCTACAATCACTACAAGCGCGTCACGACAGGACACATGAACGACATCGAGATAGAGAAGTCCAACATCCTGATGATAGGACCTACGGGCTGCGGCAAAACATATCTTGTCAAAACACTCGCACGCCTTCTTGATGTGCCGCTGGCGATATCAGATGCGACATCACTCACTGAAGCCGGCTATATCGGCGATGATATAGAGAGCGTTATATCAAAACTTCTCGATGCCGCTGACAATGATGTGGCAAGAGCTGAAAAGGGAATAGTTTTCATAGATGAGATCGATAAGATCGCGAAGAAGAGCAATACTACTTCACGCGATGTAAACGGCGAATCTGTGCAGCAGGGAATGCTCAAACTCCTCGAGGGAGCAGAGGTAGAAGTCCCTGTGGGATCGAGCAGCAAGAACGCCATGGTACCAATGGCTACAGTGGATACACGCAATATACTC
>JAAZDA010000509.1 GCA_012512995.1 Clostridiales bacterium
TCAAAAGTACATTCTGCGTTTCTGCTTGCAGAAAAAGCAGAATGTATTTGGGACCCGTCCCACACTCGGAAGTAGCGATTTACGCAGTAAATCAGCGGATTCCGAGTGTGGGGAGAATTGCGAAGTTTCAATAGAAGCGGAGCAATTCGTATAGCATCATAGCCAAAATGGGGTTTTGACCCCCAACATCATATTATGCATCAACATTATTTTCATTCTACGATTTTTATTCTGAGAATGTTATCAGTCCCGTCCTCGAGAATTATGCCCACTACATCCCCTGAAGAGAGCTTCGAGAATGTTGTCGTAGATCCAAGTCTTGTTGTTACGTCAGTTCCGACCGGAATCTCATATTCAGCCGTCTCGCCAGTCTCCGTGAAAGCCTGCTGATCACTAGTTGAAGCTCCACCCATATTTTCGCCCGTCATCCCGGAAGTGCCTGTTGGAGCTCCCGTGGGAGCGCCCATTGTCTGTCCGTCTGAGATAGCCGTATCTGATGATTCCATGCTCGCGCTGCTGTCGCCTGATGCTGCCGTTGCGGTGCTGTCACTTGACACTGCTGCTGAGCTGTCCATCGGCATTGTCTGTGAGCTTTCGACCATCGACACAGCCTGTGAGCTGTCGCCTGACGGTGGTGTCATACCACTGTCCTGACCTCCTGACTGCGCGAATGACGCATCATCAGAACTTCCACTGGTTGCTGCTATGGCTGAGCTTGCCACGCTGCTGTCATCTCCAGTCTCCAATACACTTATTGTCATGTCATTGCCAATTATGGAAGTAATTTCTCCATATATGAGTTCTTCACCGTCAGATACTGCCAGAACATCGGCTTCCTCGGCTGCGAGCTCTTCCTGATATAGCTTGTACTTGTATGAGCCATATGCAATAGTAGCCGCAAGCACAATTACAATAATTACTATGATCCTGTTCCTGCGCTTTTTCTTCTTCTTTTTCTTCTGAAGATCGGCAGCAGCCTTATTAGCAGCTATCTCTTCTTCTGTCAGTGAGACATGGACTTCTTCACCGGCCTTATCCTCGGCCGCAGCCGAAAACTCCGGAGCATCAGTTGACAGAACTTTTTTGTTGTCATTCGATTCAGAATTCATACCAGGCATTTCCTCTTATACTCCATATGTCAATTCTTGAAAAGTGAGCACTTGGTGCCTCTTTTCACTGTTTGCGCTCACTTTTCAGATAGTTACGACTATGACAAGAATGGAATTCTTCGAAAAAGTGAGCGCTTTGTCCTTTAACTTGTCAAATGCGCTGACATCGCGACTCCACGGCCTCCCGGGAAGTCGATTTCTATTCTAAAATTAACTATATCCTCCCGAAAAGTTGGCATCTGCTCCTGAAAAATGAAGAACAGTGCTTTCCCAGAGGTCACGCCACGGCGCGATCCTCGTAGTTATAAAGCAGGCAGAGCCTGCTTTATAACTTTGCTACTCGGCATTCAGCGCTTCCACAGGAACAAGTCTCGACGCTTTATATGCCGGATAGAAGCCGAACAAGGTGCCGGCCACAATACCGAACAGCAACGAAATTATTGCTCCCGAAACTGACAGATCTACCCGCATATCAAATGACTGAATTATCGGTGTCACTGCAAGACCGGCTATAATTCCCAGGATCGAACCGAGGAGACTTATCGCGCTCGCCTCAAA
>JAAZDA010000057.1 GCA_012512995.1 Clostridiales bacterium
AGTCAGAGCTGTACCTGTCATACCGCACTTCTTGGTAAATTTATTGAAGAAGTTCTGGAACGTAATGGTCGCAAGTGTTTTGCTCTCCTGTTTGACCTTGACATGTTCCTTGGCCTCAATTGCCTGATGAAGGCCATCCGAGAATCTTCTGCCCGGCATGACACGGCCTGTGAATTCATCGACTATAAGGACTTCTTCGTCCTTGACTATATAATCGTGATCTCTCAGCATCAGATTATTCGCACGAAGAGCGAGAGTCATGCAGTGCTGGATCTCAAGGTTCTCAGGATCAGCATAGTTATCAAGATGGAAGAAACGCTCGACCTTCCCGACGCCTTCTGCCGTGAGGTTAACGATCTTGTCCTTCTCATTAACTATGTAATCGCCTGTCTCTTCTCTCTCGACACCCATGATGGCATCGATCTTGGAGAGATCATCCATATCGGCGCCGCGCTTCATTTGTTTTGCCAGAATGTCGCAGGCCTCATATATCTTGGTCGATTTGCCGCTCTGACCGGAAATGATAAGGGGCGTTCTCGCTTCATCAATCAGGATTGAATCGACCTCATCGATGATGGCAAAATGCAGTCCGCGCAGAACAAGCTGTTCCTTGTAGATTGCCATGTTGTCTCGAAGGTAGTCGAAACCGAGCTCATTATTAGTGACATAAGTGATATCGCTCTTATATGCTGCGCGACGTTCATCGCCCGACATACTATTCAGAACAACTCCGCAGGAAAGACCCATGAATTCATAAGCCTGTCCCATCCACTCAGCATCACGCTTTGCCAGATAATCATTGACAGTGACTACCATTGCACCCTTGCCTTCAAGTGCATTCAGATAGCAGGGAAGCGTAGCAACAAGAGTTTTGCCTTCGCCTGTGCGCATCTCAGCGATACGTCCCTGGTGAAGGATGATCCCGCCTATGAGCTGAACTCTGAAGGGCTCCATTCCAAGTGCTCTGCGGTCACCTTCGCGTATAGCCGCAAAAGCTTCAGGGAGAATATCATCACTGGTCTCACCGTCAGCGAGACGTTTCCTGAATTCTTCAGTTTTGCCGCGCAGTTCCTCATCACTGAGGGCCTGCATCGAATCATGAAGTGCTTCGATCTTATCTACCAGCGGCATTATTCTCTTCAGCTCATGCTCGCTGTGAGTGCCGAAGAGCTTATCTACAATCTTTGCCATATATTGCCTTTCGTGAATACTTATCAGTATTCTTTGACTTTTTCTTCACCGTTCATGACTCTTAGCGCGCCCTGTGCAAGAGCAAGGAGCTCGTCCTCACCTGCATATACCTTCACGGGAGCTATGAATGAGACCTTCTTCGTGATCTCAGCCGTCACATACTTATCGTATGCGATTCCGCCTGTCAGGATTATCTGATCGACTTTTCCCTCGAGTACAGCACTCATTGCGCCGATATTCTTGGCAAGTTGATAAATGAAAGCGTTCCTGACTAGGATTGCTTTCTCATCTCCGGCTATGCACATCTTATCTACATCGCGTGCGTCATTTGTTCCGAGATATGCGTTAAAACCGCCGTTTCCGACGATCATCTTTTTTACTTCTTTCTCTGTCCTGCCGCTCTCAAAGCAGAGCTTTACGAGTGCTCCTGACGGTAGACCACCGGCTCTTTCCGGAGAAAATGCGCCGTCGCCGTCAAACGCATTGAAAACATCGATTACACGTCCGTTTTTATGAGCGCTGACAGAAACGCCGCCGCCCATGTGAACTACTATCACGTTGATATCGGTGTATTTCCTGCCTGTCTCCGCTGCATAGCGTCTTGCC
>JAAZDA010000058.1 GCA_012512995.1 Clostridiales bacterium
ATACGTGCTCTTCTGCTTTGAAATTTTCGCTCTCTTCCCGCCATAAACGTCCCCCAGTCAATTACGCAACCGCAGTTATGCAGCCAGGCATAATGCAACTGGCATGAAGTAAAAGAAACTCACTCAGTCAAGAGTTGATCTGAACAACCATGCGCCTACATACAGAGCATTCTGCCACATAGCCCATATAAAGCTCACTGATATCGCCACATAAATATTCCTGTTTTTGATATAACTGACAATTATCGGTAATTGTATAAGCATCATTCCAATAATTCCGAGAGGCGTATGCACAGTGACAAGTGAGCAAAGAAGAGCGCCTACCAGCGCATCAAGTATCATTCTTTGTTTGTTGTCAAAACTTATCATGGCACCGCGGAATAAGAGTTCCTTGCCAATCGGGCCTATAACGATCCTTGTTATTGCAAGTATCACCAGATCAAGCGTCCCGCTTGTCCACAGGCTTGTAACGCCTTCGCTTATTCCGGGAAGCGGAATAGCTATAAGTTCACGGATCAAATAACATGCAACCAGTCCCACTGTAGTCAGAAGCACTGGTATCCAATACCCGTGCAGGTTCTTAAAGTTCTGAGCAAATTCCTTCATAGAAAACTGTTTATGAAAGTAAACTGCCAGGAAAATATAGAAAGCCAAAAGCACATACAACACATGTCGAGGGTAAAAATAAAACGTAACAAGCAACGCAGCCTCAAAAATAAAGGCAGGCAGTAGTTTCAACATTTTCATATCGTTATATCCCCATATTCTGATATTTCGCACCGTTTCTGGACGCACAGCCTCATTATTATACACGAACATGCATATAATGCAAAAGAGACCGATGACCCCTGAGTGCCATCTCAGGCCTTATGCGCCACGAAAAGTGTACCCACTTTTTTTCCTTCAACAATGTCATATAGCGCTTTTGTATTGCTGCCATTGGTAACTATGACATCTATTCCCTGCGATGTTGCTATGTCGGCCGCCTGAAGTTTTGTCCTCATGCCACCGGTTCCTCTTCTCGAGCCGGCACCACCGGCAAGTTTATACGTTGATTCATCTATGGTTTCTATCCTGCTGATAAGTTTGGCGTTTTTGGAAAGCCTTGGATCCTTGTCATAGAAGCCGTCAATATCAGACAGGATCACGAGCTTATCTGCATGGCACAACACCGCCACAACAGCTGAGAGCATATCGTTGTCACCGAATATCTTCTCATCTGACTCTATTTCATTGTAACTTACAGAATCGTTCTCGTTGACTACGGGGATTATTCCCTGATCAAGCAGAGTCTCGAACGTATTTACCAGGTTTTCCTTCTTCTCTTCATCCCTTATGTCATCTTCATTAAGGAGTATCTGAGCGACAGTCTTGTTGTAATATCCGAAAAACTTGTCATACAGGAACATGTTCTCGCACTGACCCACTGCAGCAGCGGCCTGTTTCATCCTGAGTTCAACCGGCTTTCCGTCAAGGTGCATCTTCTGTGCCCCTATTGCAATTGCTCCTGACGAGACAAGTATTATCTCATTTCCCATATTCTGAATATCTGACAACTCCATTACCAGCTCTTCAAGCCTTCGTATGTTGCTGTTTCCTATCTCGTTTGTCAGAGTTGACGTTCCGACCTTAACGACGATGCGATTCCTCTTTATTCCCATTTTGTGCTAAGTCTCCTTATTTCAGTCTTTTTGCCAATTCTCTGTAAAGAGCATCAACATCTATCGGCTTGGACAGATGCGCATTCATTCCTGCATTCAGGCTCTTTCTTATGTCTTCCTCAAAAGCATTCGCGCTCATGGCTATTATCGGTATTGTCGCTGACTCAGGTCTGCCAAGAGCACGGATCCTCTCTGTGGCTTCAAGCCCATCCATCTCCGGCATCCTTATGTCCATAAGTATTGCATCATATGTATTCACTTTCGAACCGGCGAATCTTTCGAGACCCAGTTTTCCGTTTGCTTCGCAGTCGACCTTACACCCCATCTTCTCAAGAAGTTTGACTGCTACTACTGTATTGATCTGATTATCTTCGCAAAGCAGTATTCTGCGGCCGATGAGTGAGCCCCCGGCGTCTTTCTCAGAACGCTTTATCTTCTGCGGTCTCCCATATTTTCTGTCTATCTCTATTATGAATTCAGATCCCCTGCCCTTTGTGCTCTCAGCTCTGATGCTTCCCCCCATAGCCGTTACAATGTTTTCCACAATTGCAAGCCCAAGCCCGGTTCCGGTTGATGCATTTTCCGGAGAGCCCTGTTCGAAGGGAAGAAACATTTTCTCCATGAATTCTTTGCTCATACCGCAGCCCTGATCAGTGACCCTGCTTGTCACATGAAAACCGTCAAAACCCGTTTTCACTACCTGTACAGACCATTTGATCGTGGTTCCGCTGTGTGAAAACTTGATTGCATTAGAAAGAAGATTTGCATAAATCTGATTTGTACGGAGCTCATCCATGATCACCCAGGGAGAGTCAAGAGTCGGGAAATCAGTAACAAAACTAATACCCTTTTCCGCCGCCTGTGTTCTGAACAGACCGGACGTCTTTTCAAGGAACTTCGGCCAATTTACACTGACCTCATACAGTTGCATTTTTCCATTTTCGATCCTGGACATATCGAGGATATCATTTATAAGACTCAACAGATACTTTCCCGACGAATCTATCTGCTTAAGGTATTCCATTGCCTCTTCTGGCACATTCCGTACATCCTTTGCGAGTTCAGCAAAACCGAGCACCGCATTAAGAGGAGTTCTTATGTCATGGCTCATATTCGACATAAATTCACTCTTTGCCTGGCTCGCCCTGCTGGCCTTGTAATAAGCTTCCTGAAGCTGTTTTTTCTGCCTTTGTTCTTCCTCATATATATCTGTAACATCACTGCAGACAATAACAATATCCTCTCTCATCTCATCAAGATAATACGCCTGCGTCCTCTTTCTTCGTATGCTGCCATCGTTGTGTATGTGTCTGAAAAGAACATTTGTGATATTCTCAGTCTCAAGAGCGTTTTTAAGATTTTGGACACAGTAGAACTGCAGCGTCCTGTCTTTGTCCTCCGGCAAAACCTCGATGTCCGCAACATTCCTGCAAAAGTTGTCGAAATCGAACTCTTCATAGGCATCCTTCCTGTGGCTGGCATAACCCTCCTTCATTTGGAGAAGCATGGCCTTTCCGGTCACAGCACTGAGTATAGTCACATACTCTGTGTCTTTATCTATAACGCTTTCAATAGTCATACGTCTCTTGGTCTCTGCATCTACATCACTTATATAGACAAAAGCCAACAGATCACCATTTTCTTTCTGTTTCTGCAGCTCACTGTCAATCCTGATCCAATGAAGGTCTCCTTCTTTGCCCCTGATTCTTACAACAACACTCCGCTCAGTCTTTCCGCTGCACAGCAATCTCTCCGCCCTGTCCGGGTCAAAACACTCTTCCAACGCCTGTCTTTCTTTTTCCACAGGAATCCTTTCCCCGATTATTGAAAGACAGCTTTCCATGTCTGTTCCTTCCGGAAGCGGGGCTGACAATTCCATTGTTGTCCGTGATTCAACCATGATTTTTTTTGAAAGATTCAGGGTAAATGTCGCTATGCTTTTTCTTTCCAGAAATTCATGTTTCTGCTTCTCATGTTCATAGCTCTCCCGTATGGCCGCATTTGCATTTTCCAGTGATTTTCTGTATGACATGGTCTCGTCAAAATCAACAAAACTACAATATGTCCTGATCCTGTTCTCTTCTCTTGAGATTACAGAACCATTTATGCGGAACCAGTGATAAACAT
>JAAZDA010000505.1 GCA_012512995.1 Clostridiales bacterium
CGCTGACGATCAGATGGCGGCAAAGCTGCAGAAGACCGGGTATACACTTGTTTCGCCTGAGGTATTCGGAAAGATCTGCGATACGGGCAATCCTCAGGGAATCCTGGCTGTTGCAAAGAGCCCGGAGTATACGATGGATGATCTCCATGGAAAAGGAGAAGCTCCGTTATTACTTGTTTTGGAGAACATACAGGATCCGGGAAATCTCGGGACGATCTTCAGGACAGCTGAGGCAGCAGGAGTCACGGGAATTCTCATGAGCCGCGGAACTGTGGATGTGACAAATCCAAAGACGGTGCGCTCCACAATGAGTTCTGTTTTCAGAATGCCTTATGTTTATTCTGATGAACTCATGAATGACATTGTATGTCTCAAAGAAAAGGGGATCATGGTATACGCGGCGCATCTTGACGGAACCGGCGATTATGACAGCTTTTCATATGGCGGCGGTACGGCTTTCCTTATAGGCAATGAAGGAAATGGCCTCAGCGATGAGATCACTGCAATGGCAGATCATCTGCTTAAAATTCCCATGGCGGGCAGGATCGAGTCATTGAATGCGGCGATGGCGGCAGGTATACTTGTTTATGAAGCATCAAGACAACGCAGACATAATTAATCACTGGAGGTGATTTTATGACAATAGGTTTCATAGGTCTTGGAAACATGGCAAAGGCTCTCATCAGCGGCATCCTGAAGAACGGAATATGCACTCCTGATGAGATCACGGGTTCAGCGGCTACGGCTGAGACAAGGCAGAAAGTTGCTTCTCAATATGGAATCAGGACTGACGAATCGAACGCTCAGGTCGCACGCGATTCGGACATTCTTGTCCTTGCGGTAAAGCCGCAGTATCTGGCAGTTGTGCTGGAGGAAATCATAGATGCTGTAGATGAACACGAAATTATAGTATCTGTTGCCGCCGGCAAAACAACAAAATGGATAGGGGAGTATTTCAGCCGGCCGGTAAAGATCATTCGTGTAATGCCCAATACGCCTGCACTTGTCGGGGCAGGATGCTCAGCAGTATGCAGGAACGAGAATGTCACAGATGAGGATCTTACAACTACACTGCATATTCTTCAGGGCTGTGGCATGGCTGAAGTGGTGAGCGAGGCCCTTATGGATACCGTGGGCGGTGTCAGCGGTTCTTCTCCTGCTTTCGTGTTCATGTTCATTGAAGCGCTGGCAGATGCCGGAGTAAAGGGAGGCATGCCGAGGCAGCAGGCATACAGGTTCGCCGCGCAGACAGTGATGGGTTCGGCAAAACTTATGCTGGAGTCGGGAAAGACCCCGGGAGAGCTTAAGGACATGGTGTGTTCACCGGCCGGAACAACGATAGAAGGCGTTGAAATGCTGGAGAAAAACGCATTCAGAGGGACAGTAATGGGAGCAGTCGATGCGACTGTTGAAAAGTCAAAGAGACTTTAGCCTTTCGGCAAATGGCTGCAAAGCCAGTAAATATGCGTGTTGCAGCTGATTTGAACAACATGGCGCAAAACACGATTGTATGCGATTAAGTACAATATGGAAAGGAGCAGACTTATTGTCTGCTCCTTTTTTGCGCGGCTTGTGATTGTCGAAGAAAGTCAGTATTTATGCGGCTTCACAGCATTCTGACCGGGCCATGATCTGGAACTTGTTACCAATATTTACAAAACTGTTATAAAATTTGACAAAATTGTTACACGGTCATAGAATCCACGAGTACGGAGCGAAACAATTCCGTAACAATTTGCGGAAACAGTGATCCGCTGCAAAAGCGGCACACTGAGAAACAACAAACAGGCAAATCAAACATGAAAGGGATTTTATGAGTTTTGGAATGAGCAAAGCGAAAAGAACAGGAGCTGCTTTAGTTGCAACGATGGTGTTCTTCAGTTTTTCATTTTCAAGTGTACTTGCAGCAAATGCAACCGAAGCGGCAGCAACAACAGCAGAAACAGCAGCAACAACGACAGTTACGGCGGTATCGTCGACCGCATCAACAGTAATAACGACAGTTACGACAGAACAGGCAGCAGCACAGACAGTAACAGCAGTCGAGGGTGCGGTTCAGGCAGCAACAGTACCATCAGGCACAATAGAGCAGACAAATCTGACTCAGGTCAGCTCCTCTCAGATGAGCGCAGATGTTACCAGTGCTGTAGAAGTAAGTACAGCCGCGGCGGCGGTAGAAAAGATGAGCGCGGCCGCTGCGGCAGCAGAGGCACAGGCGGCGGCTGAGGCTCAGGCGGCAGCGCAGGCACAGGCAGCAGCGCAGGCTGCGGCGGAAAAGGCAGCAGCAATCGACCC
>JAAZDA010000059.1 GCA_012512995.1 Clostridiales bacterium
GAGAGATAATACATGCTTTCAAAGTCGAGTCCGGTGATAATTCCTGTCAGCGTGTCTCCGACATTCAAATCTCCTACAGAGAAGTTTTTGCAATCGCAATTAGCGCTCGATATAGCGCTTGTACTAAAAAATACAGAAATACCGTATGCTTTCTTATCATCCTTATCCTTTGGAACCACCATCGATACGGTAACAATATTCGATTTGACAGCAGCATTAAGATATGTGACAGGATCTGGAGCTGTGGTACTTGATGAAGCGATAGCTGTGTATGCATTGACAAGACCTCCGATTTCAGAATTGCCGCTGTTGTATTTCTGAATATCAGTTGCTGATAATGTAAGTTTGTTCCAGAGTGATTCTCTTGTAAATCCGATTCCCTTGAAATATGAAACGAGTAGAGCTGCTACGCCTGAAACGTGAGGGCAAGCCATTGAGGTGCCATTCATCTTCCCATAGGAATTATTAGGCACTGTACTCAGGATTCCTACACCGGGAGCTGCAATATCAACCCATGAACCATAATTTGAAAATCTTGCTTTTACATAATTGGAACCGACTGCTGCTACTGCAAGACAACCCTCGTATTCACCAGGATATCCGACTGATTTACCATCATTTCCCGCAGCAAAAATCACAATACCGCCCTCCATTGGGCCGGTCTGATTGCCGTTCTCATCCATACCGGCATATTTGTTAAAATAGTCAATAGCCGCCTTGTCAGATGCAGGAGTATAGGTTCCTCCATCATATCCCCAACTGTTTTGTGAGATGACTGCGCCGTGGTCGGCTCCCCATTTGATGGCTCTGCTTCCGTCTCCTGTTCTGTCAGTGTTATCAAAAATCTGACAGGACATCAGTTTTACTCCGGGGATACTCTTCTTGCTGTTTCCTCCGGCTATTCCGCAGACACCTGTACCGTTATTATTTACGGCAGAAATAGTTCCGGCAACATGCGTACCGTGATTGCCAGCAGTAATAGCATATCCTCCATTAATAAAATTGTATCCATAGACATAGCTGCCACTCTGTTCAGGATTATTCCACATATTTCCGGCCAGATCCTCATGATGATAATCAATACCACCGTCAACTATCGATACGATGACATCAGGACTGCCTGTTGTGTATTTTTCCCAGACAGGAACGATGTTGACATCGCAACCGGCTACGCTGCCCGAATATGATCCGTCATTATAATAGTGCCACTGATCACTCAGTTGCGGATCGTTGAAGGGGAGGGAAGTGGCTGTCTGTTCTGTCGAGAACTGTTCTGATGGCAGCAACTCCTGATAATCTTCAGTAAAGAGGGGAACTGTCTTCGGTCTGTATTCCACGTATGTTATTCCATCCATCGAAGAGAGCTTTTCATCTGCTTTAGTAAGAGGAACAGAAGAATCGAAATAAATGTCGTACCACAAATGAAGCCCTTCAGCTCTTGTCCTTGCTTCGAACTTCCCGGCGTAGGGGAATGTCCTTTCAACTTTAATAATGTTGAGAGATTTAAGTGATACTGACAATTCATCCACCTTGGTAGTTATGAC
>JAAZDA010000060.1 GCA_012512995.1 Clostridiales bacterium
ATTGTGGATTGGGCGCGCGACGGAAGCAAGGGCGTGGAATTATTCAAAACATCAGAAACCGGATACTATGATGCTGTCCTCATGGATATACGGATGCCTGTGATGGATGGCCTTACGGCCGCAAGAATGATAAGAAAATCAGGACGACCTGACTCAGGAACCGTTCCTGTCATCGCGATGAGTGCAAATGCATTTGAAGAAGATGTTAAGAAGAGTCTTGCTGCGGGCATGAACGAGCATCTTGCAAAACCAGTAGAGCCGGAAAAGATGTATGAAATCATGTCACGTGAGATATCAAAGAGAAAGAACAAATAACATGACGAGTAAAAAGTCCCGGGATGCCGACTTATGCAGCATTCCGGGACTTTTGTGAAGAGCTGATGACGGGAATCGGACCCGTGACCTCCGCACTACCAATGCGACGCACTACCGACTGTGCTACATCAGCAACTATGAATGCGCTCCAGTAACTTGCAAAACGCAAAACAGATTGTATCAAAAGATGGTATGAGTGTCAAATATATCGCGAAAACGCGCATTACCACACATAAAAAGGAAATAGCTTATGAACAACATCTCAAATATATATGCATCTTACATAATAATCGGGATCAATTTCATAGTGTTCATTATAGAGACAGCCGTCGGAGGAAGTACGACGAGGACAGACGTAGCCATAAGGTTCGGCGCTCAGACCACGTCCAAACTGAAATCCGGACAGTTGTACAGGCTGGTCACGTCCATGTTTGTCCATTTCGGCGTCGCCCATCTTGCGATGAATATGTACTCGTTATATGCGATCGGACCTGCACTTGAACTGATACTTGGAAAGACATGGTTCCTGATTATCTACTTTGTATCAGGAATTTCGGGCAATCTCCTGACCTGGAAGGTCGAGTCAAAAACGCATAAGAATACAGTTTCAGCCGGTGCTTCAGGCGCAATCTTCGGGCTCCTCGGGGTCTATCTCGTTGTCGCGATTCTTCTTAAAGATCAGTACAATTTTCCTATCCGTGGAATCGTAATAACTCTTGCAATTAATATCATCTACGGTCTTGTCAACAAACGCATCAACATGTCTGCACATATCGGCGGCCTCATCGGAGGCGTGGTTACAATATTTGTTTTGCTGTTGATATAGAGGAGTCAGTGCATAAAGGATCAGGACTTTTCTTATCAGGATAGCTGCCTTGAAAAATATGTACATATACAAAATACCATAAATATATACATAAAGACGCCGCAATCCCAAAATAAGGCACAATATCATTGACATAAATCGATAAATGTACTATACATAATGTGTACAAGTTGTTTGCAATACAGATATTTATTTACACAAAACACAACGATGAAAGGATAAAACTCATGAAAAAACTGTATTTCATACCGGGCAGTCAGGATCTGTACGGCGAGGAGTGCCTTAAGCAGGTTGCTGCGGATTGCAGCAAAATGGTGAAGTTCTTCAACAAGAAGCTTGGAGATACTATAAGTTTTGAATTGCTTCCGACTGTTGAGACCTCTGATATCTGCGTTGATGATATGAAGAAGGTCATGTGCGACGATGACTGCGTAGGCGTGGTCACATGGATGCACACTTTCTCGCCTGCCAAGATGTGGATCAAGGGTCTTCAGATGCTGAGAAAGCCACTTCTTCATCTCCACACTCAGGCCAATGAAAAGCTCCCTTATGATGAGATCGATATGGATTTCATGAATCTCAATCAGGCGGCTCACGGAGACCGCGAGTATGGCTATATCCTTGCGAGACTTAACATTCCTCACCAGGTAGTTGCAGGATACTATGAGCATAAGGATGTGCTGGACGAGATCCGCCAGTTCGCGCAGGTCGCAAAGGCTATCGATCTGTCAAAACATATGCGCGTCGCTACATTCGGTAACAATATGCGTGACGTAGCTGTCACGGATGGCAACAGACTTGAATCCGAGATCAAGTACGGCTGGGAAATCAAGTACTGGGGCATTGGTGAGATCGTTGATCTTGTGGACAAAGTCACAGCCAAAGAGCTTAATGCCAAGATGGCTGAATACAAGAAGAAATACACGATGGCGACAGACAATATTGACGCTGTCAAAGAGCAGGCAAAGTACGAGATTGCTTTTGAGAAATTCATGAGCCAGAACAGATGCTACGCTTTCACGGATAATTTCCAGGATCTGCACGGAATGAAGCAGCTTCCGGGAATGGCAGCACAGGATCTCATGGCTGAGGGAATCGGATTTGGTCCTGAGGGTGATTACAAGATCGCAGCATTCTCTGCAGTCCTTATGAAGATGGCTGAGGGACGCAAGGGCGCGACAGGATTCATCGAGGATTACACATATGATCTGACACCTGGCAAGGAACTCGAACTGGCTTCACATATGCTCGAGGTGCCGGCATCATTCGCTGATGCAAAACCTGAGATTCAGGTACATCCTCTTGGAATCGGAGGCAAGGATGATCCGGCAAGACTTGTTTTCGACTCTGTGACAGGAGACGGAATTCAGGTTACAATGATCGATATGGGCGACCACTTCCGCATAATCTGCGCGGATATAGAGCTGGTAAGAGAACCAAAGCCTATGCCGAAGCTTCCTGTAGCACAGATCATGTATCGTCACAAACCGAACTTCAAGATCGGCACGGCTGCATGGTGCTATGCAGGCGGCGCACATCACTCGGTCGTTTCAACAGCTCTTACAAGAAATGACATAGCAATGTTTGCAAAACTTACAGGAACTGAACTTATCACGATCGGCGATGACACAACAGAAGCTGATCTGCAAAAATTCTTCACACCGAAATTCTAACTTTTGGTGAACATACAGTCGTTTGCTCCATTGGTGGCGATATATGGGTATAATGATGCAATGAATTTGTTTTGGCTACAGAAGCGCCCGTAAAAGGGCGCTTCTGTCTAAAGGAGTCCACGAAAATGTCTGAACACGAACCGCGCTATCAGTCAGTCATTGACTGGGTGATGCAGGAAATTAAGGATGGAAATCTGAATACCGGTAACAAACTGCCGACCGAGAAGGAACTTTGTGAAAAGTTTGGCCTCAGCAGACAGACTATCCGCCATGCCACAGGAGTACTTGAGAAGAAGAAAATCGTCACCAGAGTGCGCGGCAGTGGGACATATGTCGGTGTTAATCATGTATCACCAAACAGACCGAGGACCATGAATATTGCTGTCATGCTGACTTTTGCGAACAGCTATATTTTCGCACCTGTTCTCATGGGAATCAGCAGTATACTCGAGGAAAGAGGTTATTCAGCTCAGATATCCTTCACAAACAACAGCACTGAGAAGGAAGGTAAGATACTCAGCAATCTGCTCGAAAATGACAATATTGACGGTATCATTGCCGAGCCGTCCAAAGGGGCTCTTCCGAACCCCAACAGGAAGTATTATGAAGAATTAAGAGGGAGGGGAATACCCATTCTCTTTATAAATGCGGCATATCGCGATATGGATATACCG
>JAAZDA010000061.1 GCA_012512995.1 Clostridiales bacterium
ACAGCATACGACCGCCGGAGCAGTTTTGACAGGAGAAAGCCAAAACCTGCCAAAGAGTACGCAGGCATAAGAATCATCAATATCCCGACAATGAACGACAGAAGACTTAATGCGATCGTTTATTCGATACTGGGTTCTATACGGCTGATTTTCGAAGGCTGTGATGTTGCACATTACCACGCAGAGGGACCGTGCATAATGCTGTGGCTCCCGAAGCTCTTTGGAATACCTACAGTTGTCACTATACACGGTCTCGACTGGCAGAGAGCAAAGTGGGGTAACTTCGCGTCAAAGATGCTTAAGAAGGGCGAGAAGAGAGCCGCAATTAAGGCCGATGAGATCATCGTCCTGTCGAAGAATCTTCAGCAGTATTTCCTGGACACTTATGGACGTGAGACGATTTATATACCTAACGGCATCGATCGCCCGGAGAGAGTTCCTGTGGATGAGATAATGAGCGCGTTCGGGCTTGAAAAGGATGGTTATATTCTCTTCCTTGCGCGTCTTGTTCCGGAAAAGGGAATTCACTATCTGATTAATGCTTTCAAGGGAATCAGGACAGATAAAAAGCTGGTTATCGCCGGCGGGCAGGGCAGCGCCGAGGACTACGTTAAGGAAATCACAGAGCTGTCAAAGGATGATCCGAGGATAATCTTCACGAATTTTGTTCATGACAGGCTTCTCGAGGAGCTTTATTCCAATTGTTACATGTTTGTTCTTCCGAGTGATGTGGAGGGCATGGCTCTGAGCCTTCTTGAAGCTATGAGCTATGGAACCTGCTGTGTTATCAGTGATATCCCGGAGAACGTGGAAGTTACCGGAGATCACGCGGTCACCTTCCCCAAAGGCAATACCGAAGCTCTACGGGATACAGTGACTGAATTGGTCAATAGCCCGGACAAAGTGCGTGATTACGCGTCAAAGTCGCAGGATTATGTGTGCGGGAGATTTAACTGGGACGATGTTACGGCAAGGACACGGGAGATATATCTGAAGGCTATTGATAAGCATAAAAAGAAATAATTCCAGTTATGCATAGACCGTTTAGAAAGCAAATGGTCAGCTTTCATTGCAAGGTCTGCGAGGAGAATTATCAGATGGCAAAACGCACATTATACGGAACAGTAATAGTCACATACAGATGTAATGCACATTGCAATATGTGTAATGTCTACAAGTACCCCACAGATCCTGCGGGGGAGATACCTCTTGACGTGATAAGAAAACTTCCCGAGATGGAATTCACAAACATCACGGGAGGGGAGCCTTTTCTCAGAAAGGATATCGAGGACATAGTCGAGATACTTTCGCACAAGTCTAACCGTATCGTCATTTCCACTAACGGTTATTTTACAGACAGAATAGTTGCGCTCTGCAAAAAATATCCAAAGGTCGGTATCCGCATCAGTATAGAAGGACTTCAGAAGACAAACGATGCTATCCGCGGAATACCTGACGGCTTTGAACATGGGTATGGCACACTTAAAAAACTTGTTGAGATGGGACATCCGGACGTGGGTTTTGGCATGACAGTGCAGGATCTGAACTGTGAGGATCTCGTGCCCTTATATAAGATTTCCGATGAGATGGGGATGGAATTTGCAACAGCGACTCTTCACAATTCATTCTATTTCCATAAGTCTGACAATAAGATAGATGATCGTCGTCATGTTGCGGAGAACTTTGCAAAACTCAATAATGAACTGCTGAAGAGCAAGTCTCCCAAGAAATGGTTCAGAGCGTATTTCAATCATGGCCTCATCAATTACATATACGGAAACAAGAGATTGCTCCCCTGCGACATGAGCCGCAATGCATTCTTTATCGATCCTTTCTGCGACGGAGTGCCATGCAATGGAACATGCGAGAAACTTGTGATGGGTAACCTCAGAGAGCAGAGCTGGGATGAATTGTGGCATTCTGACAAGGCCGAGGCGGTCAGGAATAAGGTCCGCCACTGCGATCGCAATTGCTGGATGATCGGCAGCGCGTCGCCGGCTATGCACAAGTACATCTGGGTGCCGGCCTGGTGGGTGATCAGACACAAAATATTCATGGGCGGCAAATATGATCTTGGTGAAAACAAGTTCATCGAAGATACAGGCAAAAATTAAAATTAAGGAGTTTAGTATAAATGAGCAAAATAATACTTACAGGTGACAGGCCGACCGGAAGGCTTCATATCGGGCATTATGTCGGGTCTTTGAGGAGACGTGTAGAGCTTCAGAATTCGGGGGATTTTGACGAAATCTATATCATGGTCGCTGATGCACAGGCGCTCACCGATAATTTCGACAATCCGGAAAAGGTCAGAGAGAACATAATGGAGGTCGCTCTCGACTATCTCTCAGCAGGCATAGATCCGGACAAAACAAGTATTCTCATTCAGTCTCAGATACCGGAACTCACTGAGCTTACTTTCTACTATGAGGATCTTGTAACAGTGGCGAGACTTCAGCGCAATCCGACAGTAAAGACGGAGCTTGGCATGCGCGGGTTCGGTGACAGTATTCCGGTGGGATTCTTCACATATCCCATAAGCCAGGCCGCTGACATAACAGCTTTCAAAGCCACGACAGTACCTGCCGGCGAAGACCAGGAACCTATGGTCGAGCAGACAAGAGAGATAGTGAGAAAGTTCAATTCTGTCTATAACTGTGATGTCCTTGTGGAACCTTCAATTCTTCTGCCGCAGAATCAGGCGAGCATGCGCCTTCCCGGAACTGATGGCAAGGAGAAGATGAGTAAGTCGCTCGGTAACTGCATATATCTGTCAGACCCGGCAGGTGACGTTAAGAAGAAAGTCATGAGCATGTATACTGATCCTGATCATCTCCGCGTAGAGGATCCGGGAAAGCTCGAGGGTAATACAGTTTTCACATATCTTGACGCGTTCTGTAAGGATGAATATTTTGCTGAATATGCTCCTGATTATGCGAACCTTGATGAGATGAAGGCACATTATAAGAAGGGCGGACTTGGTGATGTAAAAGTCAAGAAGTTTCTTAATAATGTTCTTCAGGAAACCCTTGAGCCGATACGCACGCGCCGCGCGGAATTTGAGAAGGATATTCCTTACGTTTACGATGTGCTTAAGAAGGGAACAGAGAAAGCGGAGGCAAAAGCTGCCGCTACTTTGTCAGAAGTAAAGAAAGCCATGAGAATCGATTATTTTGAAGATCAGGAATGGCTCGATTCACAGATCAGGAAATTCGAAACCAGGCAGTAAGTAATAAGTCAATATTTCAAATACACGTACAAATGAAAGGAATGGTTCAGATATCATGATGACTTATGAAGAAGCGAAGGCAAAACTTGAGAAATACTCCCAGACACATGTTTTGAAGTATTACGATGAACTGAATGATGAGGACAAAAATGCACTTCTCGAGCAGATAGAAGCGACTGATTTCGGTGCGCTCCACTATGTAGAGGACAGAGATGAGATGCCGGGACGCGGCAGGATAACCCCGCTCGGAGCAATGGAGCTTCCTGAGATCGAAGATAACAGAGAGGCATTCACAAAGACCGGAATCGAAGCACTCAGCCAGGGCAAGGTCGGCGCTGTGCTGCTGGCCGGCGGTATGGGCACGAGGCTTGGATCGAGTGACCCGAAATGCATGTATGACATAGGAATCACAAAACATGTGTATATCATGCAGAGGCTCATAGAGAATCTTCAGGATGTGGTGAAGCAGTGCGGGAGACCTGTTCCGCTCTTTATCATGACGAGCGAGAAGAACGATAAGAAAACAAGAGAATTCATGAATGAGCATGATTTCTTCGGATATGACAGGAACAGCGTATGGTTCTTCCGTCAGGAGATGGCGCCTGCTACTGATTACAATGGCAAGGTCTACATGGAATCAAAGTGCAGAATCGCGACATCACCGAACGGAAACGGTGGCTGGTATGTTTCGATGCAGCGCTCTGGCATTCTTGATATAGTACATAAACTCGGGATCGAGTGGCTCAATACATTTGCTGTAGATAATGTTCTGCAGAGGATCACGGATCCCTGTTTTGTCGGTGCTACTATCATGAGAGGTGCAGCAGCCGGCGCTAAGGTAGTCCGGAAGGTGACCCCGGATGAAAAGGTCGGAGCAATGTGTCTTGAGGATGGAAGACCTTCGATAGTTGAATACTATGATATGACTCCCGAGCTCATGGCTGCCAAAAATGATAAGGGCCAGCCCGCATACAATTTCGGGGTCATTCTCAACTATCTGTTCCGCGAGAAGGATCTTGCAAGAATAGTCGGGGAGAAACTTCCGCTCCACATTGTCGAGAAGAAGATCCCCTGTATTGATGAGAACGGAGAACCCGTTAGTCCGACTGAGCCTAACGGATACAAGTTCGAGCAGCTTGTGCTTGACATGATACATGAGCTTGACACCTGTCTTCCTTACGAAGTAGTCCGTGAGCATGAGTTCGCTCCGATCAAGAATAAGACCGGGATTGATTCTGTTGAATCAGCGAGAAAACTCTGCGAGATGGACGGAATCACACTTTGAAGTGGTTCGCATACCATCGTAAGGTACACGATGGTACGGAGGCTATGGTAGCTATGGACAACAATGATGATATCAGGGATGAAAGATTTGCTGACAACGGTGGTGCTGAGACAGCGGCCGGAGCGGGCAGCAAAGAAGGGGTGAGTGACAAGGAGAACAGCAGACTCAACCTTCATATTTCGCCTGACCAGCCGGGAAGACTTCAACAGGCCTTTGCCGGAATGATGATTGCGGATATGGTGCTGCTCATCGCACAGAGCGTGTTTTGTGTGGGAGGCATTATTCCAATTCTCGCATTCTGGATAGCAGCCTGTCTGGTGATGGGCGTGTCCATTGCAGGAATTATCCTTGCTGCCTGTGAGCAGCTGGGAGGCGTGAATTGTTTTCTCGCGGCGCTGATCCTGCAGCTTGTTGCCTGTGGTCTTATTCTCGTTCAGATGATACTGGGAGTAGCTGCTGTAGCGTTCCTTATGAGAACGTAGTTTTGGGAGATTAGTATAATGTCAGACAGGAAATTTGAGATTCTTGAAACAAAGGAAAGAGTCATTGCCGATAATGACGTGGCGGCGATTGAGGTCAGGCACATGCTGAAAGATAAGGGCGTCTTCATGGTTAACCTGATGTCATCTCCCGGTGCCGGCAAAACAACTACTCTTCTTCGGACTATAGCTGCCCTTAAGGATAAGTACCGCATAGGCGTCATGGAGGCGGATGTCGACAGCGATGTTGATGCCGCAGCAGTGTCTGCTACAGGAACCAGGGTAATACAGCTTCATACTGGCGGCAGCTGCCATATGGATGCCGACATGACAAAACGCGGTCTTGAAGGCATGGACATCGATGACCTTGACCTGATCTTTCTGGAGAACGTAGGAAATCTTGTGTGCCCTGCAGAGTTTGACGTGGGCGCGAATCTGAAGGTAATGATACTCAGCGTCCCTGAGGGCGATGATAAGCCGCTCAAGTACCCGCTGATGTTCAAAGTCAGCGATTGCCTTCTCATCAATAAGATAGATACAGAGCCGGCGTTTGATTTTAATTTCGCAGTATTGAGATCGCGTGTTCTTGATCTGAATCCTGATATGAATATCATCAGGATGAGCTCACTCACAGGCGATGGCTTCGACGAGTGGACAGAGTATCTTGTACGGATGATAGAACGGCAGATCCGTAATGGTGGAAATAATGAAGATCATTGAACTTAATAAATCAATTACTGAATCAAATGACAGAGACGCCGATGACCTCAGGTCAAAACTAAAGAGTGAGGGCGTTACCCTCATCAATCTTATGTCGTCACCAGGATCAGGCAAAACTACACTTCTCCGGCGCACAGTGAAGGACATGGATGATGTGAAGATCGGCGTGATAGAGGCTGATATAGCTTCTGATGTTGATGCCGTGAGAATGGAAGAAAGCGGGGCAGTGGCTGTTCAGGCTCATACCGACGGAATGTGTCACATGGACGCCGGTATGACGGCACGCTCGCTGGGAGCACTTGGCACAGATGGACTGAAACTTGTTTTTCTGGAGAATGTGGGAAACCTTATCTGCCCGGCGGAGTTCGACACCGGAGCGGCAAAGAACGTGATGATACTGAGCATACCTGAGGGAGATGACAAACCTCTCAAGTATCCGCTCATGTTCGAGAAGAGCGATGTCCTGCTGATCACAAAGATCGACACAGCTCAGTATTTCACATTTGATATTGAGACGTGCAGGGAAAGGGCACTGAAGCTCAATCCTGATATCAAAGTCTTCCCTGTATCGGCCAGAACCGGTGAGGGAATGGCTTCCTGGGAAAAATGGCTCAGGGGAATTGTCGGAGATTTATAAATTCTTCTGACCTGTTCCATAAACGCAGACTAATACAAAAACAGCCGCTTCAAAGCGGCTGTTTTTCTGCGGTAATTTACTTTTCGCGGTGATGTTATTACTTGAGTGTGATCATTTCATACTCTCTTGTGCCGAGACCAATCTTCTCTGCGTGCTCAAGAGTCTCCTTCCAGCGCACATTCGGACTGGTATCTGTGAAGTGATCATGATGGCATTGCCATCCTTCGCTGCTTAGATTATCGCTCAGCATACTGTTGGGAAGAGGCGAGGACTTCTGGCACAGATCGACACAGGCCATGTCGAGCGCTACCGGATCGAATGAGGCGAGCATTCCGATATTGGGAAGGATCGGCGCATCGTTTGAACCATGACAGTCGCAGTAAGGCGATACATCTACAATAAGGCTTATATGGAAGTTTGGCCTTCCGTTACAGACAGCTGCCGAGTATTCAGCAATCTTGCAGCCGAGTATTTCTGCAGCATTCTCATTATCATTAGAAATCGCATCGAAAGAGCATGCACCTATGCAGCGACCGCACCCCTTACATTTGTCGTGATCAATGAAAGCTTTGCCGGTATCATATGATATGGCATCTGAACCGCATTCTTTGGCGCAGCGCCTGCAGCAACGGCAAAGTTCAGTATCTACATGTGGCTGGCCCTGATTATGCTGATTCATCTTGCCGGCGCGGCTGCCGCACCCCATTCCGATATTCTTGAGTGCTCCGCCGAAACCGGTCTGCTCATGACCTTTGAAGTGAGTGAGACTGATGAAAACATCGGCATCCATTATTGCACGGCCAATATAGGCTTCTTTACAGTATTCACCGTTTGGTACGGGTACAACAACATCATCAGTTCCCCGGAGACCATCGCCTATCAGTATCTGACAGCCTGGGGTCACTGTATTGAATCCGTTTATGTTGGCACAGTCCAGGTGCTCAAGCGCATTCTTGCGGCTGCCTGGATAAAGAGTGTTACAGTCGGTAAGGAAGGGCATTCCACCGTATTCTTTTACAACATCAGCGACTGCCTTTGCATAATTAGGGCGAAGATAGGCGAGATTCCCAAGCTCGCCGAAATGCATCTTTATCGCAACAAATTTCTTCTCCATGTCTATACTGCCAATACCTGCAGCTTTTATAAGACGCTGAAGTTTAGATGTCAGACTCATCTCATTGTCTGTTCGGAAATCTGTAAAGTATACTTTTGCTTTTTCCATGTCAGGACCTCTTTGCTATTGTGATTTTGCTGAATAGCTACCAGATAATTTTAGCACTTATTGTCCGAAAAAAGCAACTTATTAATAATAAATCAGAAGCCTTCGCATGGTAGGGGCAATGGGGTGGAAACAGGTTGACGGAATTGCGGATATGGCAAACGGGCATTTGATCCGGGGAATGCTCAAAATGAAAGACAATAAGAAGTAGAGTCATATTATTATCTCAGCGTGACGGTTATAGATGGCATTGATGAGGCATATAATCCGGAATCGGTAAACTGTGCCGTGAATCTGTAATCTCCGGCTTTCTGAGGATCATAGCCGCGGCATATCCATGTAACATTCTCAGGATCAGAATGAGATGAAGTGACATTGGCAGTGGTCGTTGTAAAAACTGCAGTGAGTTGTTTTGGAAAAAGCCCAAGGAGTTCTTCCTGGCCCGTGCCCGTCGGCATGGTGTATGAAGTAGCTGCAGGAGATGTCACACGCGAAATCTTTGTGTTGTCTGAAAGCACTATTTTGATTACAGGCTTATTAAGTGCAAGGCTTGAACAGTCTAAATCTGACAGACCGGTCATTTCTGAATCCATCCAGTAGACGCCGGGCGTTGTGCTGTCATAGTATCCGTTCCATGTAACAGATTCAAGGAAATTCCAAACGTTGTCCCCATCGGTCATCGAAACAACAAGTTTTTCGGGAAGTGTCATAAGCGAGAACGATGTACCTACCGGATAATTGTATTCTCTGACATCAGGCGACTGAACTGAAATTACTTTGAATTCGCTGCCGGAAGCCGCACTGGCTATGACAGGAGAGATGGAAAAAGAAAGAACCATGAGCAGAATAGCCATGACAGATACTCTGATTATTGATATAAGGGACTTTGTATTTACTCTCACCATAACCAGCCCTCAGGACCAGACAATATACACCCGGTCTTAACCACAACATTTTGTGTTCCTAAGAGCCAATGATATACAAGTTGACCGCAAAGGTCAAGACAGCAAATTCAAGTTTGTAAGAAAATAACGAAAACCCGCCTGACTTTTATACAAATTTACCAATTCAGTCAAGACGGGTTTTCTGTAATTTTGGATTGTATAGTACTTAAGCTGCTTAGAATCTTCCGTATTGAGCCCCACCAGGTGCACCACAGCACATTGAGCCCCCACAGCACATATTCAAGACCAGATTAATGAGACAAAGACGTATGCACCATGTGGCTGTGCCGCCTGCAGGCGAGCTGTACCCTGTCTGGCGTGTTTCATACCAGCCCTGACCTGATTGCAGCTGCTGGACAAGATTACGATAATTGACATTGCCGGGCTCCATCTTTGAGGCTGTCTGTGCGTGCTGGAGAGCAACAACATTATTGCCGAGTCCGGAATTTGCAACAGCGCTGTAATAGTACCATTTTGCAGGGCGCTCTTTCATGCTGTTAAGTACGTTTACTGCTTCCTGATAATGTCTTGCATTTATAAAGTTTACAGTTGCCTGGAACGCAAGGTCTTCTTCGTTTTCTGTGCCGTTTGAACGTCCCTGTTGATTCTGGCCTCCATAACTGCCCTGTCCCTGCGAACCATAACCATTCCAGAAATCACCGAAATTGCCCCAGAAATCACCCCAGTCTCCGTAACCACGGTATTCTCCGCCGTATCCGTTATCACCGTAGCTGCCACCTGCTCCGGAGGATGTATTCTGCCCGTATCCCTGAGAGGAACCTCGATCAGATGTCGCATAATGGTGCTGCTTCTCATACATTATCTGTTGGTATGCGGTCTGGACTTCTTTGAATTTTTCCTCAGCCTGAGCTTTGTTGGGGTTGTTAATGTTGGCATCCGGGTGGTATTTGCGGCTCAGTGTTCTATATGCTTTTTTTATCTCTTCGTCGCTTGCGCTCCTGGAAATGCCAAGCACCTGATATGGATCTGACATATGATTTGTTATTCATCGGCAACGGCATTTGAGCCATTGTCTTCCTTTCCGGCAGTCTTGCTGTTCCATCGTGCCCACACCCCAGAATACAGGATGTTGCGCAGAAGTTCAGCATTCTTGATTATAGGCAGGGTCTCAAAACATTTGCAGCATTCAGCCATCATCATGGTAAGCAGTTGTTTTACATATTCATAGAACTGATCGGGAACATGATCAGTTGATGATGCATTAACGGAATATCCCATTTGGTCTGCTATTGGAATGAGAGGATTGTATGATCCCGTATTGCGATCTTTATCCAAGTCATCCCAAGCATCCATTATATAAATAAACTTTCCAAGATAAAAGCCCATTCTGCGGAGAGTGGGTTCCCATTCATCATGTTTGTATGCCAGGACCTCTGCCATGATCTGACCAAAACAACCACTGACGTTATCAAGAGCAGTGTCGAAATCTTTGGCCGGGTTCTTTTCAAACTCGCTAAGGCGTTTCAGACTGTCTATTATGATTTCTGTTTTTTCCTTCAGTTCATCAGCAGTCTTTTTGGCGCCGCCCTCAAGCAGCTTTGCGAAGAAGAGTTTCTTATACTTTCTTTCATCATTCCAATCGTCGATGCATGACCAATATGAAAGAATTGTATTGATCTGTGCGGCGTAATCAGAGTATGGATTCGATATAGTTGCATGCTTTTCAAACGGGTGTGCAATGCATCTTGTAACGCCGTTCGTTTCTTCCGGTTCATAAAGACCGGTAAGAAGGAGCACAAGGAATGTTGTATCATAACTGAGCGTCATTTGTCCAAAAGCTCCGTAGTTTTTCTTGAGATCACGGCAGAGCCCGCAGTAGTATGATTTATAAACATCAAATTCGCGGAACTTCAGTTCCGGCTGATTTACAACAATATATCCGAACATATTACCTCACTGTCTGAAATCAGGATTTCCTGGCAAATTCCTTGCCGCATTTGGGACATCTGACTATGATACGGCCTTTACCGCGCGGGATGCGGATCTTCTGGCCGCAGCCGGGGCATTTATATATGTGGTATGTTTTGCCCTGTCTCAGACGATCAGGGATCGAAGTGAACCATGATTTGATTCCTGATGTGACAGAGACATACTTTTGATTTTCTTCATAACGCTTTGTGGTATTTCTGGAGAAGACCCGGAAATATTCCCATACCAGAAGAGCAAGCCCCACAAAATCAAGCCACCAGAGCGAACTTATGAACATTGACAAAATAATCATTATAAAAGCAACAGCGAAAAGAAAACGCCCCAGATAATCAAAGCCATATCTTCCATACATCCATCCCGCCATCTTGTTGCGCCAGTTTCTCATAAATCCTCCAGATTAAAACCCGTAATTATTCAGGACAAAGTCGTGACATTTGTCTGTATATCAGTTAAAGTTTAACGTTGTCCGCAGTTTTTGCAAGAAAAGTGCAGGAAAAAGAGTATAAAATAAATATAAACTGATTTCGGAGATATGGAAATGAGCAAAACTAAATCTGCCTGGCCTGAATATGATGATACAAAGGGCTGGATCATAAGAGGGCTTCAGGATGGAGCCCCAATAGCAATGGGATATTTTGCTGTTTCATTTGCCCTTGGCATAACAGCAAAGGAAGCCGGGATAAATGCGCTTCAGAGCTCACTTATGTCCATCGGTATGGTGGCGTCAGCCGGAGAATATGCAGCGATAATGCTCATCGGCGCGGGCGCGGGGATAGCGGAAATGATCCTCACTACGCTCGTGATAAATCTGAGGTATTTCCTTATGAGCTGCTCGCTGACTCAAAAGCTCAGAGAGGATGTTCCCCTCTGGAAACGTTTTGTCCTGGCCTATTGTGTGAC
>JAAZDA010000062.1 GCA_012512995.1 Clostridiales bacterium
AACTGTGTAAAAATACGTGGCTTCTTTGAGTCCTTTCACCCTGAAAGTATCATAATGGAAATGTTCCATAGGAAGACGCCATCCTTTGTAGCAAAGGAACAGATCACCACCAGCTTCGCAGATCCTTACAGGACCGTAAGCATTGCTTACATACTCTCCGCTGTATTCACCAAGAGGATGAGATACGTGGGTATTACTGATCCCGGATACAGGCATGAGATCGATCTCAAGTCCGTCATAGACAGGATCACCTTCGTAGCGGGGATGGTCATAAGCATCCATCCTTTCAAACCAGTCAATCTCCGGGAAGCCGATCAGCTTGTCAATGATCGTATATACAACAGCAAAAAGGAACGGGATTACAGGCTTGTGTTTGTTTGCGATCAGGAACATTCCTGTATTGTAGTCGGGCACCATAAGCTCTACGGAACTGTAGCCTTCGATCTCACCGCAGTGGTAAGTCAGGTGAAGCCCTCTGTATGTGGTATTGACCCAGGCCATTCCATAGTCTTTGACCGCTGAGACTTCGGGATAATCCCAGATGGGATTGCTCATGTCTACGGCTCCGTGGTGCATTTCATTCATAGATTTTTCGGAGATCAGACGTGTGCCACCTGCTGTTCCTTTGTTCAGGTGGAATTGCAGCCACTTCAGCATATCGCCTGCGCAAGAATTCACGCCTGCTGCCGGTGAACCGACATTCATTTCCCAGGCTGGCATTTCTTCAAGGCAGCCGTGCCGTTCGCGTTCAAGATAACCCGTTGCCCAATCAGGGTCATGTCTCATGTCGGCAACGGTAAGACAGGTGCGAGTCATGCCAAGCGGTTCAAGAAGCCTGTTGCTCACTAATGCCTCCCATGATTGTCCGGATACGCGCTCTGCGATATGCCCTATGAGAGAGTAGACGGTATTGTTATACTGTGAAACGCTTCTGAATGGCTTATTGGGTTTAAGGTAACGGAACCTGTGCATGAATTCGTAGCGGGTGATCGACGGATCCGGCCACATGGCATCGTGATTTGCGAGCCCTGTTCTGTGGTAGAGCATGTCCCGTACGGTGACATTATCACTTGCAGTTTTGTCAAAAAGCCTGAAATCGGGGATGTAGTCAATTACAGGTGTGTCAAAACCAAGTTTCCCTTCATCGACAAGTGTTGCGATAATAGCTGATGTAAAGGACTTCGAGCAGGATGCGATCCCCCCGAGGGTGTCATAAGTCATCGGCAGGTGTGAAGCGATATTGCGGAGACCGTAACCATTCTCAAATATTATTTCACCGTCCTTGATCACTCCGACAGAAAGTCCGGGGATATTCCAGAACTCCATATCCTTTTTGAGTTTCTCTTCATTCAGAAGAGGCTTCATATAGATGTTGTTTGTTATGTCCATAGTTTCCTTTACGACGGAGCGCCTTATGCGACAGCCCTGTCACCTTGCTTCCTTATCTGAGATGTGCCGTTTTATGCTCTTTGTTGACTGTATCTGTGTTTAAAGTTCTCAACTGCGCCAATCATACCGGAATCATTGCCGAGTTCTGCAGCCTTGATGATCAGCCCGTCCGCAAAAGAGGGCATTGCGCGCTTAAGGACTTTGTTTCTTATGGGACTGACAAGTAATTCGCCTGCCTCGCTTACGCCTCCGCCGATAACGATCGAATCGGGGTTGAATATATGTACAAGGCTCACCAGACCGTCTGCTATGTAGTTTTCCCAACAATCAACAATGCTGAACAACACGTTGTGATCGGAACAATTATGATCCGTTTTCTCAGACAAAGCGCTGAAAATAGTTTTGCCATTGATAAAGGATAGGTCATCTGATGATGCGTCAGCATCGCCACCAAGATATGCCGGGGATATTCTTCCTTCTGAAACTGCATTGCGGACTTTGTTAACAAGAGCTTTTATTGATGCATAATGCTCAAGGCAACCTCTGTTTCCGCAACTGCATTCTTCACCATCATCATTGATTATTATGTGACCAATTTCTCCGGCGGCTCCTCTGGAACCACTCATCAGTTTTCCGTCTACCAGTATTCCGCCGCCGACTCCTGTGCCGAGCGTCATCATTACAACATTGAGATCACCTTTGGCTGCACCATAGCTACATTCTCCAAGAAGTGAGCAATCAGCGTCATTGGCAACTGCTACATTAAGGCCGAATGCCCTGTGAAAATCTTCAGCTATGTGACTTCCAAGATAATTCGGGATATGCCCGGCAGCACCTACAACTGTTCCAGTATGGGGATCTATCTGACCTGTCGCCGATACACCTATCCCGGCAAGTTTTCTTTCACTGAGAAATGAAAGAAAATCAGAGGATCTGAGGACTTCTCCGGCAGAAAGCACGGCTGTCTCAAGTATCGAAGTCCTGTAACCGTCCTGGTCTACAGGAAATTTGAATTTGCGGCAGATATGACCGGCATCATCGATGATCCCAATCTTTACGAAAGTGCCGCCGAGATCAACGCCCAAATATAGTTTTGCCTCAGTCATTGTCATATTATGAGTTCACCTCAATGTCCGAAAATCAGGACTTGTCAGCTTCGCTTTTCATTTCTTTGATTGCCTCGGCGTACCGTTCGGTTATGAGCATCGGCCTTGTTATTGCGCCACCGACTACTACGCTGAAACAACCGAGTTCAAGGACTTTTGCTGCTTTCTCAGGCAGATCTATATGGCCTTCAGCTATTACAGGATGTTCTACCTGATTCAAAATTTCTCTGATGATCCTGAAGTTATCAGCTTCAATTCTGTTGTTTGCAGAGTAAGGAGTGTAACCTACGAGGGTAGTGCCTATAAAATCGAAACCAAGCTTGTCAGCATGAACAGCCTCTTCTACAGTTGAGCAATCTGCCATGAAAAGCTGGTCCGGATACTTGCTTCTTACCTGTGAATAAAAATCGTCGAGTGAAATGTGACCTGGTCTAATTCGATCCGTTGCGTCAAAAGCAACAATATCAGGATCAATACTCATGAGCGAATCTATTTCACGCATAGTTGGAGTTATATAAACCTCTGAGTCAGCGTAGACTTTTTTGATAATACATATAATAGGCAGTGAGACATTATTTCTTATTTCCCGGATGTCCTCAACTGTATTCGCTCTGATCCCTGATGCGCCTCCCAGTTTTGCCGCTCTTGCCATTCTTCCCATTATGAAAGAAGAATGTAACGGTTCATCTTCAAGCGCCTGACATGATACAATCAGATTGCCCTTTAATTCATTGACTCTATCATTTATCATTATCGTAAGCCGCCTCGTCGCGGGATGCTATGGTCATACAAATCACTTTCAACGATGTTATTATCATGTATCACATAGAAATATTCAATATAGTCAGACAATTCAGCAAACTCTTTCAGCTTATTGTAAAAAGAATGATTTCATTTTCAGGCGCGAGATGCGACAGCTGAGCTATCACAGATGCAAAACAGGAAAAGCGCGCAGGCAGGGAGGTATACCTGTATGGAATACAGAACAAAGCTAAGTATCAGAAGAGGAATGACTGATATGACTGATCTGGAGAAGACCATAGCGGAATTCTTCCTGAAGAATACTGAGGTCATGGATTTCTCATCGAAGAACATTTCCAAAATGCTATTTGTTTCGAATGCGTCTCTTTCAAGATTTGCGCAATGTTGCGGCTACAAGGGTTACAGAGAATTTGTTTTCGCTTATTCAGATGATCTGAAGCAGGAAAATCATGGAAATCTTAATGGCGAATTCAGTGTTTTCACACAAAAGGTCCATAAGGATTATCTTGATCTTCTGACTGACAGTTTCAACGGCATTGATGAGGCACAGATGAGTCACATAGCGGAATTGCTCAACAGTTCCAGAAAGACATTTGTGTTCGGATGCGGAAGCTCAGGTTTTGTGGCAAAGGAGTTTCAATTGCGCTTTATGAGGATAGGCATGGATGTGACAGCAGTGACTGACTCGGAAATGATGAAGATGTCAGCATCTCTGGCAGAGGAGAGCACGCTGGTAATCGCAATATCTCTTAGCGGTACAACATCGCTGATTCTCGATTGTATAAGAATGGCCGACGCGAAAGGGGCGAAAATTGTTTTTATAACTTCCAATAGGCATCCTGAGAACGCGGAACTATGTGACGAATTACTGAATGTGGCGTATATTAATAATCTTGATAAGGGTATTATTATTTCGCCTCAGATATCAATACTCATCGTTGTAGACATACTGTATTCATATTACTTTTCTAATAATACAGATGCGAAATCGCTTCAGTACAATGAAACACTTCATGCAATTGAGAGCAACAAGAAAAAATAACATTTATGGAGGAAATGCTATGCCTTGTACAACAATTTTAGTAGGGAAAAACGCGTCTTACAACGGGTCGACTTTGATCGCCCGCAATGATGATTCCGGTTCAGGTCATTTTACCGCAAAAAAGTTCGTGGTGGTAGAGGCAAAGGATCAGCCACGTCACTATAAGTCAGTTATTTCGCATGTAGAGGTGGAGCTTCCTGATGATCCGATGCGTTACACAGCGACTCCAAACGCGACAAAGGACGAGGGCGGAATCTGGGCGGCAGCAGGTGTAAACGAAGAGAACATTTCGATGACTGCTACAGAGACGATCACTTCAAACGAGCGCGTGCTCGGAGCTGATCCTCTGGTCGAATTGGTCGAAGCGGTGAAAGATGCCGATGACAAGGAGATCACGCCTGAGAAAGCCGGAGGGATCGGAGAAGAAGACATTGTTATACTTGTTTTGCCGTATATTCACAGTGCGAGAGAGGGCGTTATCAGATTGGGGAGCCTCCTCGAAAAGTATGGCACTTACGAGATGAACGGGATCGCGTTTGCTGATGTGAACGAGGTCTGGTGGCTCGAGACAATCGGCGGACATCATTGGATCGCGCGCCGCGTGGAGGACGATCATTATGTCGTGATGCCGAATCAGTTCGGCATGGACAGGTTTGATATGAATGATGCGTACGGCGATAAGAAGGAGAATCTCTGCTCCGCGGATCTTCGTGATTTCATAGAAAAAAATCACTTGGAGCTTGCGATTGGAGACAATGAGGGCTGGATAAATCCCCGCGACATATTCGGGAGCCACAGCGATGCTGATCACGTTTATAACACGCCCAGGGCGTGGTTCATGGAGAGGTATCTGAACCCGAGAGAGTACATGTGGGACGGCGAGGACGCGGATTATACGCCGGAATCTGATGACATTCCGTGGACACTCGAACCTGAGAAAAAGATAACGGTCGAGGACGTCAAATATGTTTTGTCTTCTCATTATCAGGGAACTGAATTTGACCCGTACAGCACGACAGGGGACGCGTCAAAACATGGTAAGTACCGTTCGATCGGTGTGAACAGGACGTCTTTCCTCTCGCTGACGGAAATCAGACCGGATGTTCCAAAGGATTACCGCGCAATCGAGTGGATAGCATTCGGATCAAATGTTTTCAATGCGTTCGTGCCGTTCTACACAAATGTCTCAGGCATGCCGGAGTATATGTCATGCACGACAGGGCAGGTGTCTACCGACAGCTTCTATTGGGCGAACAGGCTTATCGGCGTGCTGGCTGACGCGAGCTACAAGAAGAGCATCAATCACATTGAGCGCTATAAGGAAAACGTGCAGAAGAAGGGCCGCGAGATCATCGCAAAATACGATGCGAAGCAGGAAGCAGCAGGCGTCGGCGACAGGGAAGTTCTTCGCATGAAGGCCAATCAGGAGATCGCTGACATGATCCGCAAGGAGACCGATTATACTCTTGATAAGGTACTTCTGGAGTCCAGCAATCAGATGAAAAACCAGTATTCGAGATCAGATGCGTAATGAAAACAGAAACAAGAGCCCTCAACAGAGATGCCATTAAATACATAGCGATCATAGCGATGACACTGAATCATGTTGCATCTGTCTTCATGGAACCGGGCACTTGGCTGTATGAGTCATTTACAGACATCGGGTACATGACAGCGATCATTATGTGTTATTTTCTGGCAGACGGCTATCATTATACACATTCCAAGGACAGTTATTGCAGGAGGCTGCTGATATTCGCAGCTATCTCGCAGATCCCGTTTAACCTGGCGCTTGGGGTGTTCAGCCTCAACATATTATTTACGCTGCTTATATGTTTTGCGATCATATGGGTGATAGAGAACGTGAGCGGCAGCACGCAAAGGAACCTGTTTGTAACAGGGCTCACTGTGTTGTCAGTCATAGGCGACTGGGGGATATTTGCCGCGATATTTACGATAATATTCGAGAGAAGACGTGGCAACAAGGGCCAGTATCAGATCCTGATTTCTTTCTGTTACTGTGCGCTTGTTTTCGGGCTTTTTGAGTACCTGAACCTGTCCGGCAATTATGGGTATATTGCTGCGATCCCTCATGTGATATTTGAAACATTGCCACTTGTTGCAGCCGGTCTGATGATGGAATTCCTTTATAACGGCAGGAAATCAGATAGGAATCAGACCTTCAACAAGTGGTTCTTCTATGTCTACTATCCGACTCACTTGCTGGTGCTGGCCGGGATAAAAGCGTTGATGGGGTAAGAATCCAAAGATAAACTGACCTGCTCATGTGGATTACCACCACACGGACAGGTCAGCTTTTTTCTAAAGAGAAAATACGTATGCCAGCCACTTGTCAGCGCATTCAGGCCACTCCGCGACCTCTTCATCGGCCTCGCGATCGTTGTGTGGATGCAGGTTTCCTTCAAGATTTTGAGCAAATTCCAATCTCGCCGCATCAGTCAGAACAAGTTTTCCCTCGTCAGTAGCTTTGGCAATAGAAACGAGTTGGTCGGCGCAGTAGAGCTCACCGAGCTCGCTGCAAGCCCAGGCTTTATTTGCTACGGACATGCCGTGTGTCCCGTGGGAGAAAATGTGAAGTGCATATGGAACTCCGGCTTTCTTCAGTGCTTCTGCAAGAAGAAAACTGTTCTCACACGGAACAAGCTCATCTGTCGCAGTCTGCCATATAAAACAAGGCGGCATCTTGTCAGTCACATGTTTTTCCAGCGACCACGTTTCGAGAAGCTCGCTGTGAGCCGTGCTTCCATCATAGACATCGCGTCCGAGCAGATTCCGGAAGGAATCCTGATGTGCAAATTCGCCTGATGAGATGACAGGGTAACTGAGGATTATTGCATCTGGTCTGTTAGAGAAGCTGCTGTATTCGGAATCGGGATCGCTCACGGCTTCGTAGAATTCGCCAAGAGAGCAGCAAAGGTGACCTGCTGCCGAGAAACCGCAGATGGCGAGTTTATCAGGATCGACGTGGAATTGCGCAGCATTCCTTCTTACGTAGCGGACGGCACGCGAAATGTCGCGAAGAGGCTGGTTCTCGAGTGGTTGACTCTCGGGCGGCTGATTGTCATACAGAGTGTGCACAAGTGGCGCACCACCATGAAGCGCCTCGCCATAGTGCGTATTGCGCACCAACGGCGCGTTCATAAGCGGATCTACAGTATAAGTCAGAACGAAAGCCTGGTAACCTTTTTCGTAGAAACGATCGGCGACCACTTCGCCTTCTGTAGGTGAGACCACCGCATAGCCGCCGCCTGGCGCAATGATGACAGCGGGTCTTTCTTCGTCATCATCATGAATATATGGAACAATATTCGGAATAAAGCCAAAAGCCATTTCATAACTGTATTCTGATGGATCCCAAAGTCTGCAAGATTGTTTCTTCATATAAGTACGTCCTTTTAATTCTTGTATTGATTTTACGACACAACTGGCATAAAGGGTGATTCGTTTAATGATTGTCAGCATACTCCAATCAGTGAGATTTAACAATTCTATTCAGTGAGATTCTGACTATTAAGCCCGTGAGATTTGCCACGTATAATTCGTATGATTGGTACTGCTCACAGGTTTCTTTAAGTCCTGAAAGGTTATGCTGGATGGCTTGCATAAACGTTTTACCTGTGAAACCTGGGGGACATCAACATTCGCGGGTAATGAGCCGATTCCGGCATAGACAAAAGTGACAAGCTTACCCGCGAAACAGGGCAGATCATCGGATTCGCGGGTAATGAGCCGATCCCGGCAGAGACAAAAGTGACAAGCTTACCCGCGAAACAGGGCAGACCATCGGATTCGCGGGTAATGAACAGATCCCGGCAGAGACAAAAGAGACAAGCTTACCCGCGAAACAGGGCAGACCGTCGGATTCGCGGGTAATGAGCCAATCCCGGCAGAGACAAAAGTGACAAGCTTACCCGCGAAATGGGGCAGATCATCGAAATCGCGGGTAATGAGCCAATTCCGGCACGTCAAGACAATCCAGCAGCGTCTTGACATTGCCCGAGAACACTTACGTATAATTTAGGATTCTCGATTTGTGATATGATGAAACAAACGCTCAGGCATGGATGTATACGCGGATTATCTGGCGCATGCCTTCGCAAAAGAGCTCAAGCATGGAGGCAAGGATGGACAAATACGAGCAGACCGTCAAACTATGGAAAGAATGGAATGTAAGAACAGTTGCTGATCTTGACCTCAGACTTGATAGCTTCCGTATACTGTTTGCCTTTAATTCTGGGAAGATCGAAAATCCGGAAATCACATACCACGACACAAGGGAGATATTTGAAAACGGTAAGATCGCCGGTTATACGGGCAATCCCAGGACTCTATTTGAACAGCAGAACCAGAAGACCTGCTATGCGTTTCTCTGCGAAAAAATAGTAGGAAGAGAAAAGCTATCCATTCAACTTATTAAGGAAGTCAAAAGAGTCCTCGCTGAAGGAACATATGATGAAAAACAATATATCGTGAATGGCGAGCGCCCCGGAGAGTTCAAGAAACATGATTATGTTACAGGCGTGAACGAAGTCGGTTCATATCCGGATGAAGTGGAACATGACCTGTCAGAGTTGATAGATGAGGTCAATGCCATAGGTGCGAAGAAACCGCTTAAGGCTGGGGCATACTTCCATGCCCGTTTTGAGAACATACACCCATTTGCTGATGGGAACGGCCGTGTCGGAAGGACACTTTTAAACTATTGGCTCATGATCAACGACTACCCGCCGATGATAATATACGATGAAGATAAAGGAGTATACTATCTGGCGCTTCAGCAATTTGATGAGACTGAAGACCTCGATATGTTCGCTGACTTCATCAGGGAGCAGACCGTCAAGACCTGGACAAGAGGAATGAGACTGTAAAGAAAGATCACTTCACTTTCCCTACCTTCACTCCGTACTTCTCCCTGAACGCACCTATCGTCGCCAGCCCTGAGTCTGAGACAGGGCGGATCCATTTTCTGGAGTAAAGATGGCGCTGCATTATGATGTAGCGGACGGGCTCGTCGATGTAGCAGAGCGCGAAAACAAGCAGGAACGGCGCATGGAAATAGTCGTTCGCGAGGTGGATAGCAGGCTGGACCATAAGGAACATGAAGGTAATCTCCATTATCGAGCCGAAGCCTGCATCGCCGGCCGCGCGGAACGTGTCGTTCTGCACCCAGTTGCCCATTCTTATGAGGCAGATAACGGCGTAGATTATAAGCATACCCGTCGCGTATTCAAAGCTCGCGCCTGACAGTCCCATTACGTGCAGAAGCGGCTGGTGTACAAGTATAAGTATCAGTGCGACTCCGCCGATAAGGCCGCTGCACAGATAGACAAGTCGCCACGCTCTCGCAAAAGCGAGCTCGTGATGACCGGCGCCGACTTCCTTGCCGACAAGTATTGATGAGGCGTTCGAGAATCCACTGAAGAACGAAATAATGATTCCCTCGAGTGTTCTGAAAACAGCCGTCGCCGCGATCGCCTCATCTACCTGATGACCGAGCACGATGTTGATCATCATGTTGCCTATGCCGATCAGTAGCTCGTTGCATATTATGGGAAAACATTTCTGAAGGTACAGCTTAATCAGTTTGCGGTTCCATTTGAAATGCTGTGAGAAATCAAGCAGGAACGGGGCTTTATGGGCTTTTGCCAGCACGACGATCACCAGGATGTTTACTGCCGATGAGATAACAGTCCCGATTGCTGCGCCGCGCACGCCGAGAGCCGGAAAGCCGAGTTTTCCGAAGATCAGAATGTAGTTGCAAATGAAATTTGTAAGTACCGCCGCGATTCCGCCTGCGAGCGGTATTTTTACGCGCTCGATCGAACGCAGCAGGGCACTCATCGCCATGGCGATGACCTGAAGCGGATAGGCAAAACCTATGATCTTGAGATATTGAATACCGATGACCTGTATGTCTTTGCTGTCAGTGTAAAGGTTCATGACGACTTCCGGGAAGCATACCGCAAATATCGCGAATGCGATGCCGGGAATCAGCATGAAAGAGAGCGTCATTCCATATGATTTTCTGATATTCTCGTGGTCACCTGCTCCCCAGTACTGCGAAAAGAACAGCATACCGCCGCCGACAAAGCCCCAGTAGCATGAGAAGAGAAGACTGGAAAACTGCGCGCAAAGCCCGACCGCACCGACAGTCTTTTCACCGAGCGATGCGAGCATGATAGTATCGACCATGCTGCCTGTCGTAGAAAGAAGGTTCTGAAGCGCCACAGGAATCGCAATTACCGCGATCATCCCGAGGAATTGCCTCATGTCGACCTTAACATCAGTTTTGCGTGTGCTTGTAAAGCTTTTCATAACAATCTCCATGAATGTTTGCAGAATGGCGGGAGTAATTTATTAAGAACACAAATCCCATAAACTGAGCCATTCGTAGCGTTATAGCTCAAAATGGTTCTTGACGCCAACATCAAAAATGTTTATCTGCAAGACCAGATAATGCGTGAATATGCATCATATCATTGAATATAAACGGAAGCAATAGAGTTTTGCCAGAAAAGCAGCATTTGACTACTAATAGATTTGTTTTGAATACTCCAAAAGTGTTGACAAATATTCCTGAAAGTAAGGAGTTACATTTCACGCGCAATGGGCTAATATTAAGCAATACATGTTGGTAAAAGAAAGCGCAGAAGATATGGCTTCAGAATATCAGAAATCAAAACAAATAAGACCGTCGCATTTTTATAATGCTTCAGAAATCGACGGTGCGCATTTGATGTTCAGCAACGCGGGACTCAAGGCGCTTCTCATACCTGTCATTCTCGAGCAGCTCCTGAATTCATTCATGGGAATGATGGACACGATGATGGTGTCGAGAGTCGGCAGTGCCGCGATTTCAGCTGTTTCACTCGTTGATTCAATAAACATTCTTTTTATACAGGTGTTCGCAGCACTCGCGACGGGCGGGACTATTGTCTGCTCGCAGTATATAGGACATGGCAACAGGAAATTCAGCCAGGATGCGGCGGAGCAGGTCACCCTGACATCGTTTGTGATATCAATCGCCATCATGGTCGCAGGACTCATCTGGTGCAAACCTATCCTGTCGCTTGTTTTCGGTGAGATCGAACCTGATGTCATGTCTTATTCTGTGACATATTTCATTGTGACGATAATTTCATATCCGTTCATGGCCATGTTCCAGAGCGGGTCGGCATTCTACAGAGCTGGCGGCAACAGTAAGTTCCCGATGACCGTATCACTTATATCAAATGTGATGAATATCATAGGAAACGCGATCCTCATCTTCGGTTTTGGCTGGGGAGTCTTCGGAGCTGCGCTCTCGACGCTGATCTCCAGGATTTTCTGCGCAGTGGTCATCTTTGTGTATCTGCGGAAGCCGGATCAACCAATAGTGATAAGTCATTATCTGAAGATCAGACCGCATTGGAGCATGATTGCAAAGGTGCTTGGAGTAGGCATTCCATCCGGAATAGAGAACGGGATGTTCCAGTTCGGAAAACTTGCGATACAGTCGAGCGTGTCGATTCTGGGCACGACCGCCATCGCGGCGCAGGCAATGACTGCTATTCTTGAAAGTCTGAATGGTATCGGTGGGATAGGGATCGGCATAGGACTTATGACTGTCGTTGGCCAGTGCATCGGAGCGGGGAAAAAGGAAGAGGCCAAATACTACATAGTAAAGCTCACAAAGCTCGCATATCTTGTGGTCTTTCTGTCCTGCCTCATAGTTTACGGCCTGACGTATCCGGTAATATATATTGCCGGTATGGAACACGAGGCGGGACTTCTGTGTCTTAATATGGTGGGATGGATCACAGTGGTCAAACCAGTGTTCTGGGTCCTCGCATTCGTGCCGGGATACGGCATGAGGGCGGCGGGAGATGTGAAGTTCTCTATGATATTATCAAGCTGCACGATGTGGTTTTGCAGGGTAGCACTTGCGACAGTCCTTATCCGCGTTTTCGGTTTCGGACCGATTGCTGTCTGGATAGGCATGTTTGCGGACTGGACGCTTCGAGGGATCAGCTACACATGGAGATTTGTGAGTGGAAAATGGCTGGAGCATGGTCTGGTCGGAGGGAGCAAAGAATCACAACAGGAATCAGTAAGCGATTGAATTTGACAGACAAATTGTCAAAACAGATGGCACCCGCGCTCACTCCAGTCTTGCGCCATTTTCATCGACGACAAGTTTATAGAACCATTCACTTGCGGCTCCCTTACCATCAGCGGTCGCACTATGACCATCAATTGCCAAAGCTCCGGGTTCACCATTATTGTCGTTTTCTGTAATTAAACCGCTGCTGTCGGCGCTTTCAGCCTCGATGAGCTTTGCTATGAACGATGAGAAGTTAGCGGCACCTTCGGTATTCATGTGTCCCTTGTCTTTGTACCATGTGAGTTCGCCTGTGTTGTAGTATTCCTGCCGCACGAGGTTGCAGTTGTAATATGAGAATCCGTATGATCCGAAGAGCCCGCCGAGTTCACTCTGCATATCTGCGTAGGACTTCACAGAATAAACGGTCAGATAATTGGGATATGGGAAAGTGACAGCTATAAGGTTCACGCCGTTGTCTTTGCAGAGTTGGCATATCTTCTCAAGTTCATCGCGATTACTGCTGATAAGCGTAAGATCCTTCACCGAATCGGCGGTCAGATCCCATTCTATCGCATTTTCGACGCTGACGTATTGGTTATCTGGGATCATTACTTCATCAGATGGCAGGAAACCGTTGCCATCGCGGTGCGTCGCCAGGTCGCTTTCAAGTATTTCGCCGCTGATCTTTTCTTTCACATTCTTTGCTACATCCATGTCGCGATTATAGATCCATGGGAACAGATAATTTACTGAACCAGGCTTTGCGAAGAAGGCGCTGCCCACGGCAAAACCAGCAGCTCCTTCCAGTTTTGCGGCAATGTTCTGAGCAGTTTTATCCGCAGCGTGCTGGAAACTCGCGTCGGCACGGAAGTTATTATTGAAGACCTCATAAAGAAGCTCATCGTCAAGGGAGAGCACTACTGTCGTGCAGTTCTTCTCCTCAATTGCCGTCTTGATCGCGTGATATGAGCTGTAGAAAGACTGCATATTTGTGCCCATGTTATAGGAGCTTGTGCCTAGCTCACGGTCGACAACAGACGGGTCGATTCCGGTGATGCACTGTGAAGAGCCGGTGTAGATTAGTTCGACATTTTCCTTCGAGCGGAAACCGCGCCACATCTCCTCAGAAGAGCCAAGATAAGGCTCGAAGAGGAAACAGCAGAGCTGGTTGAGGAGAACGAAAATCAGGACAAAACAGAGCAGTTTTGTAAGTGTCTTGAAAGCATGCGGTTTATTCGTAGCATGCTGACCGATCCCGGTTCCCAGGTTCACATCAAACTCTCGTGAGCGTGAATCCTGCGAACCGGATTTCACCTGATCGGGATCTATATGGTCACCTTTCGCCTGATTCAGTTGTGATGAATTATCAGAAGTTCGCATACATGAAGCCTCCAGCATTCTGAACCATCATGAATGATCCGAGGAAAAGGAAGAGCATCAGGTACAGCACACCAAAACGCAAGACGATGTTACTTGTTTTGAACCGGGAGTAAACGTCGATGCCTTTCTCCTTCATGAAGCTTACGCAGAAGACGACGACCAGTGAGATCGCCGCGATGCCCAGTGCACTTAACGTATATTTGGGGTTGGAATTAGTCTGGTTGAGGATCGTGTTGGAAAAACCCTCGGGCAGGTACGAGATCCTGAAATCCGTGAATGTGTGCGCAAGGCAGGCAAAACTCTCGCGGAAGTCGTAGATTCTGTCGAAATACCAGCCGATGTTGACGATTATAAAGGTGCGGATGATTCTGAAAATGTGGAATCCGCGGGAATCAGTTCTGATGTGGAAGAAAGTGTTCAGTGATGTGAACCATGGCGCAAGCAGCTCACTGAGGGCAATGACGAGTCCGTTGTAGAGACCCCACATGACATAGTGAAGCTGTGGTCCGTGCCAGATGCCGACCACCAGGAAAACAAGTATATTTGCGATACACGCCGGTAGTGCGCGGCCTATGTGTGTGCCGAACTTCTTCGATGCCCACACGCTGAATTTATGCATCGGTTTCAGGAGAGCGAACGGGTAGAAAACATAATCTCTCATCCATGTTCCGAGGGAGATGTGCCATCTGCGCCAGAAGTCTGCAAGTGAAACGGAAAAGTAAGGTTGTCTGAAGTTGGGCGAAAGCTCAATCCCAAGGAGTGAAGAGATGCCGAGCACGATGTCGATACCGCCAGAGAAATCGCAGTACTGCTGTGCGGAATAGAGGAGGATGCCGAGGACTACAAGGCAGCCGGGGAGCTCTGCTGCGTGACCGCCGTCGAAGAGGACAGCGATGTCTCCGGTAAGCATGTCTGCAACGGCGTATTTCTTCATGAGACCAAAGAGAATGAGGAGCAGCGCACGACCGAATTTCTCGCGGTCAGGCTTGTGCTGAGCGTCAAACTGGGGCTTCAGCGCATCGAAGCGCCCGATGGGTCCCTGAATGAGCTGTGGGAACCAGGAGACGAAGAGAAGGAATCTGGGATAACTCTTTTCCGCAGGATATTTGTCGTCGTACATATCAATGAGATAACTGATGGACTGAAAGGTGTAGAAAGAAATCCCGAGCGGGAGGACAAGACCCAGGCTTGTATCGAAAAGTGCTTCCCAATACTTGAGATAGCAGAGGATACCGAGATTTACGGCGAGACCGATGATCAGGAAAACACGCTTCCCACGCTGCATAACTTGTTTTGCCTGCTTCCGGTCAGCGCCGGGAGCCTTGCGAAGGGCGCGATATTTGAGAGCGGCTTTTTCGATTCCGAGTCCGCAGAGCCAGATGGAGAGCGAGGTCACGAGGATATAGATGACGTGAATTCCGCCGACCATAAAATAGAAGACCAACGATGCCGCGAGCAGGCAGATCCACTGGTGCTTCTTAAAGATCGTATAATTCGCGAGCATCACTACCGCGAGGAATATTATGAATGCGAGAGAATAGAATTCCATGTGAAAAGGCTGCACTTTCGTGGTGTCATCATTGACAGATTATTGTAACTCCTAAGAATTATAACACAGAGAACGGCAGAGAAAATGCCTGATATTATTGCCTCAACAATCTGTTGAAACAACCATATCAGGCATTAGTGACTCATTGCTACGCAGAGTTCATTGTTAACATCAGACAAACTGATTAACAGAGCATGGTATTTCACACTAAGTACAAGACCTAAATTAAGCCGTAGTCTAGTTACTTTCACGTAGATGGCGTTGGCGTCGCTGTAGGTACGGGCGTAGGTTCATACGTAGGTGTGGACGAAGGTGTAGACGAGGGTGCAGAATCAGCAGAAGGCTGTGTTGTACTTCTGACACCATTCCCCTGTTCTCTTTGCTTGCGCTCGCTGATTTCATTCTCATAATTCTGATAATACTCTTCAAAATCGCTGAGTACTTCATTCGCAGATTTCACGATTTTTATATTGCTTAGTGCTTCCAGTTTGTCCTTGATTTTGAGAAGAGCTGCATTGTCAGTTACAAGAACAACTCCGTCGTTAGAAAGAGCATTCTTACCAAGCCGGATCTTTATTGTCTTTGCAGAATCCGCCTTAACAAGAGAATTGTTGTCGCGGCCTATGTTCATATCAAACGAAGACGAATCTCCTTCTCCTTTGGATGTGATGATAAGATATTCACCATCTTCACTTATCTCAAGGGAATCAGACGAACTATAGAGATATAGGTACTTGCTGTCATTAAGATTCAGATCCCCATCAAGTGGTGACAGCTTGCTTGATGAAGCCACGACCGTATCGTTTGCACTGACGGACATGGAAGAGACGCCAATGCAGATGCAGAACGGTATTATAAGTGCATATGCGACAATTAGCCGCGTAAAAATTGGCAAGTGTTTCTTGTTCATTATTCTGTCTCCTTAATTCAAAGTGTTTTCCCTGCAAAACCAGATGTTTAATTATAACGCTGAGCATTCACCGAGAGCAAGAGTTATTCCATAGAAAACTCAAAACGCACTACAGGGATGTTTTGATAAAGCAGAACATAATGCATGAAAAGACGGCAAACAATACACAGCCGTTCCGTGTGATTCGGGACAGGATGAGTGCTTCATCATGTTGATGCTGATCATGACACTTGTGCCTGTCATTGACATCGAGCATCTGTGCCAGAATGAGTGCTTTTGAGAGCACGATAGTAACGTAATATCGACAATCCATCGTGCAGCCAAATGGATATTTAAGGTAAGAATACGCAGCAAATGCGACGAACAGCAAAAGCCACCATATAGAGACAGAGGGCTTCATAATTCTGAATCTTGAAATAGCGATAACAGAATAAACAAGGCAGACCACTGTCAAACAGAAATTCAGGAATAGCAGAACATACGGAATGCCGATCCAAATTTCATACGAAAACTCGCCAAACAGCTCGCTTTTAAGCAAATATGTGAATAAATTGAAGTCATCTGTTGGACTGGCAAAAGGAGATTTAAGGAGACTGGCCAAATCAGGAAGAATAAAGCGCCGAACATAGGATAAATATCCGGTGTACATAGGGCTGTAATCTGGCTGTTCAAGAACATATGTGAATTCCTGACCGAACAGAATAAAGTTCCGTATGGAATAACTAAGTCCTAATGGAATGCTTATTATTGCAAATACCAGGACTTTGCGTAATGTACGAATACCATTTCTTTGAATTTCAATAAGGAAAACTATAGCTGTAAAGACAGCCGGCACAGCCATTGAAATTTTTACGAGCATACCGAATCCATACAATAGAGCAAGAACGATAGTTGTTTTCCACGAGGGAGATCGTCTCCATATGAGAGTGACCAGTAAAGCAGAGAAAACAAACAAAGCACTGAGCGAATCTTCCCCGACTCTGCCTCCAATCAGATAGAATACGGGGGAAAAACATATTATGAGCATTCCATAAATGGTGTTCCTTTGTGTGATCTTAAGCTCGAAAAAAATCAGCTTTGCAATATACATGGACAGACAGGAAGCGGAACATGATATTACGCTGGCAGCGTTTACAACAAGATAGGAACTGGCGTTTTTGTTAAAAAACAACAAAATCTTGCCACACAAGGCTCCAAGCAAGTAATACAAGGGTTGCTGATACAATTCCCCTGTATAACTGGAAGGAAGTTTTCCGGTTGAAATGACGCCGAGTATATACCCCGCTTTTCCATAGCCATCAGCTGAAAAAGTGGATAGATCATGTCCTCTTAATACGCAGGGAGTATATGCAGTATACCCGATTCTCATAATGCAGCCCATCAGAATAATGGCATTTATAAGCATGGGATAAGTAAGACTTCCACGCTTTCTGGCTGCCAGCAGAAGCATCAGCACTATGATCAGCTCAGCTATCATAATCATTTGGGACAGACCAATATAGTTATTCAAATCACTACCTCATGAATATCAGATTGTTGAGAATCCAAGCTCCCACGCCGGGAACCATTGCAGAAAATGCTGTATGTATGTGCTGCTTACAGCAGATCCTGATATGACCGGGAAAAACATGACGAATACAGCTAAACATACAGCAATAAATGCCGGAATCAGTCTTTTGTGCCTGCGGCCGAATATATACAAACTGTAACTCAGCAGGCAGGTAAGAAATATACTACAAGCATAGTATTGGTAGATAAAGACGGTCCTTCTTATGAAGAACCATGGGATATACATGGCAAGCCACGCGAAAGACAGGTATGCGGCATGTTTATCTTTATGGAGCGATCTGTATAGCATATAAAATGCAGCAATAATGCCGGATAACCATATTACAGGATTTCCGAAAGTCGCGATTACACTGTAAATATTGTCATCAAGAGGCGTAAATGCGTCAAGAAGGGGCTTTACATCAAGGCACCAGCTGTACCAGGTGGAACTGTATGGGTGAGAAGATGTTTCATTGGTATGGAACTGGAACATGCTGACAGAACTGCTCCACATATATCCTATGACGTTTGACTCCCCGGAGGCCATGCTGCCTGGAATAAATGAGATTACATAAATGGCGGCAGGAATAAGGGATAACAGGATCACACCACCCCAAAATAATCGGCATATGTAAGACCTGCGGATTATGACTTCCTGACATGGTTCATCCATCGATTCCGCGTGGCCGTCATTGTTGCATATATGCGCAGATAGAGTGGATAAGTTTGGATGGTAATTGTAAATGCAGAATACAAAAAATGCGATTCCTATTCCCACCATTGAATAAATGCCAGTCCATTTTATGGATATGCCCATGCCTGTCACAAATGCACAGAGCAGTAATCTTGCGATGACGCCTTTCGAAGGACGAAGCATGCCAGATGATATTTCGCGCCTTACAAGCTGCAGAATTCTCCACATAAGTGCAAACATACAAAGTATGAAAAAGGCTATAACGGAATCTATTGTGCCTATTCGTGACAAAGTGTAATGCATGAAGTCAAGACTGAAAAGTACAGCTCCTGTCAGAGCAATGTGGCAGTTGTCAAACATTCGGTAGAGGAACCAGTACATGACCGGAAGCATGAGAATGCCAAATACTGCACAGATAAATCTCCATCCGAATGGATTCACTCCGAACAACAATTCACCTATTGAAATCAGGATCTTTCCCATAGGAGGATGGGTGGATTCATACATCGGCTCACCAATTAGAAATTCGTATGCAGATCCGGCATAGAAGATTTCGTCAAACATTGTCTGATAATAGTAAGTGTTATGCTCAGGAAAGAGATCCTGTTCGTCAAACAGTTCAGTGTAATCATCAGCATTCGTGGGGGTGATAAGATTGCCGTTATTGTCGAGAATTGCAATTTCGTTAATGATCGCTTTATCACTGAGAGAATTGATATACATTGAGGGTGTCGTTTTGTCAACGGCTATTTCATACCAACTATAGATTCCTTGCAGGATATTTGATTCTTTTATGGGTGCCCATTTGTGTTTATCGTCATCAAAGTAAGATATATCATAAACACTATTGATGGTATGACCTGAATGAATATAAATTGTATGGATAGTTGTGCTTTCATCAAAGTCGAGTAGTATCACATTGTTGCCATCATTTGCAGTCAGCACCATTGAAGAACCTGGGATATTGGTACAGCCAAGCTTCCAGAAGACGAGAAAAGAGTATATTGCGATCAGCCCGGCAAGCAAAAGGAAATCACGTTTTTCTGCAGGACATTTATTTACTATGCTTGCTGAATCGTGAAACTGTATTTTCTGAGAATCGGTATCATCTGCATGGGTCTCATCATAAGTGGATCTTTCGCTATTGATATGTATAAGGAGACGTATCATCCAGATGATTGAATATCCAAATACAAATATTGATACATAAAAGATAGCATTAAACTTTGAGTCTTCAGGAACGGTAAGGATAAACTTGATCAGGATCCCGGATAAAGATGTCATTCCCAGCCAGAAAATAATTAGCATCCTTTTCAGATAGAAAATATTGTAGCAAAACTTATTTTTTTGTAATCCAATTATGATCAGAAGTTCACATATCAGAACTGATGACCCTATAAGAACAAAAGGCATTCTGCAGGAAATACTACACTGCCAGATGACCGGAGAAGAAAGTGCCAGTATCAGCAGGTCATGTAGACTGACGTGCACCTTATCTGCCAATGATGTAAGGCGTTTGTAGTACACAATACAGATAAAAAGAAAAATCACTTCCGATAAAACAAAAACTGATTCGTTACTCATCTTCAGACCCGATTACGGTTTACAGTATTGGATTATTGTACCAAGTCGCTGGCGCGACGGCTAGCCCAACCTTTAACGTTAGTTTGAGGATGTCCAGCCAAGGCACTCTCGCTTTGTCAGGAAACCAGAGCTTCAGCTTCACATAAGCTCTTACCCTTCCTGTTCTACAGGAAGGATTGATATTATAACGGCCAACCGATATAATATGATATAAGGGTCAAAAGTACATTCTGCGTTTCTGCTTGCAGAAAAAGCAGAATGTATTTGGGACCCGTCCCACACTCGGAAGTAGCGATTTACGCAGCAAATCGCTACTTCCGAGTGTGGGGAGAATTGCGAAATCAATTTGTGAAGAACACAAATCAATAGAAGCGGAGCAATTCGTATAGCATCATAGCCAAAATGGGGTTTTGACACCTACATCATAATATAGAAAAGGAGATTAATGCCATGACAATCAACGATGCAATGACCAGACTTAGAATAACAAAGTATCGTCTGTCCAAAAGCAGTGGAATACCATACACAACAGTCAACGATATTTGCAGTGGCAAGGCGCGCCTCGAGAAATGCACAGCCGAGACGATTTATAAACTTTCAAAGGAATTAGGCATTTCTATGGAAGATCTGTTGGAGCCCTGCTTTATTAAACGATGCAGCTTTGAACTGTATAAGAGTAACGTCTGTCATCAGGTGAAGGAATCAGGTGATATTGATTTCATTATTGAAACACTGGAGAGAGACGATATTCGTAAGTATTATCAAAGGAAATGGTATTCCGAATGTCTCTATCTATTGGCAATGCTTGACTATCTCAGCAACTTGAATCACGTGGCACTATGTAATAAATATGATGATCTGCGCAAGTGCAAGTTGAAGGAAATCATATATCCGTCAAGCATACGGATGGTGGCCGAAATGACAAACGATGATGCCGTAAAAGCACAGGCAATAAGGGAATCTATCCCGGAGTTTATGCGATTTAACATTGTAGAAAGCGAGGTCCGAAATATTGTCTGAGCAGAGCACTACCTTTACAAAAGAAAATCTTGATACTTTTCTGAAAGAACTTGGCAAAACATTTCGCAAGCTGAATGGCACTTCTATGCCGGCGGAGATTATTCTTATCGGTGGCGCGGCTATTCTTGCGTGCTATGGTTTTCGAGAAATGACGACAGATGTGGACGCTGTTATTATCGCGTCGTCCGCTATGAAGGACGCAATAAACCGTGTTGGAGACAAATTTGGACTGCCAAATGGATGGCTGAACTCTGATTTTACTCATACAAGTTCGTATTCGCCAAAGCTCAATGAAGTTTCGGTATACTATAAAACCTTTTCAAATGTTCTTAGGGTCAGAGCTGTATCGGCTGAATATCTGATTGCAATGAAACTGCGCTCAGGTAGAAAATATAAAAACGACCTGTCGGACGTAATTGGTATTTTGTACGAACATCAAAAGGCCGGCACGCCGATTTCAATGGATGATATAACAAATGCTGTAACGAAGCTTTACGGCGGTTGGGATGATTTCTCACAGTATTCAAAAGATTTCATCAAATATGCTTTTGAAGTCAGGGATTACGAGAAGTTATTTGCTGACAATGTGGCAGAAGAAAAGCGATCAAATGATACCCTTATTGGCTTCGAAAAGGACTATCCCGGTTTAACCACAGAATCAAATGTTAATGATATATTGGCTTCGCTGAAGGAGAAAAGGCAATCTGCGCGTCAATAATTACTTATGATGCCGCGAGCAGGCAGATCCACTGGTGCTTCTTAAGGATCGTATAATTCGCGAGCATCACTACCGCGAGGAATATTATGAATGCGAGAGAGCAGAATTACACGGTCGCGGATATGAATGTTGATGAGATGACGTCGGATGCCTGCATAGAAATGATAAGTGAGAGAGCAAGGAGATACAGGATCGAATACCCAATGACGCAGAGCGAGCTCTCAGACAGATCAGGGGTGTCGCTGCGATGCATACAGCTATTTGAATCCGGCAGTGACATCAAATTCAGCAATCTGATAAAGATAATTGATGCGCTGGGACTTGGGCAGAATCTGACAATGCTCATACCGGATGTTACGCAGAGACCTTCAGCTTTTCTGGACAAAAAGGCTCAGAGGCAAAGGGCTTATAAGAGCAGCAAAGAACAGGTGGTCTGTGAGAAGAAATTCAAATGGGGCGATGAGATTTGATAAATACCGCGGAAGTCTATATGTGGGGCACGCGTATCGGTATTATCCATTTGCCGGAAGACAGGCCTTACATATCATTTGAATATGACAGTAGTTTTGCGAAGAGCGGGATAGAGATCTCACCGGTCTCAATGATGCTGTCAAATAGAATATATGAGTTCCCGGGACTTGCGGGAACATCATTTTATGGAGCACCGGGGCTGATAGCCGATTCACTTCCTGACCGGTTCGGCAACGCAGTGATAGCAAAGTGGCTTGCATCACAGGGAAAGTCAGAACGCGACTTTAACATAATTGACCGCCTCTGTTACACAGGGGCAAGGTTTTGATTACTATCTGATTAAATTTGATGGAGTTACGCAGAACGGAGATCATGCGCTTGAGGATGCTCCTGAATACACATTGATAGAATATGCGTACTATAAAATGGCGCTGGAAGCCGGGATAAACATGACTGAAAGTTTCATTTTCAGTGAGCATGGAAGGAATCACTTTCTTACTAAGCGATTCGACAGGACTAATGGAAAGAAGCTTCACATGCAGACCCTGGGAGCAATTGCGCACATCGACTACAATATTCCGGATCTGTGCAGTTATGAAGAGGTTGCATCCATCATGAGGCGGATGAGGCTTCCAACATCAGATATTGAGCAGTTTTACAGAAGAATGGTGTTTAATGTTCTGGCGGTGAATCATGATGATCATGTCAAGAACACTTCATTTCAGAACATGGCAATGTGACAGTGACTGTGAGGGTATGGGAGTCTTTGGATGAGGCCGAGATCTTGCCTTTATGAGCAGCAACTACGGCCTTGGCTATAGAAAGCCCTATGCCGTAACCGCCCTTTTCGTTATCGGTGCTGTGAGAGGAATCGGCGCGGTAGAAGCGCTCGAACATGTTGTCCACGGTCTCTTTTGTTATATCGTAAGAAGCTGTGTTTTCTTCGACGAGCTTGAGCGAGCGGCCGTCTTTTTTAAGAGACAGGCTAATAGAACCACCTTCCGGTGAGTATTTGAGCGCGTTATCGAGAAGTATGGAGACGAGCTGACGAAGGCTCTTTTCATCGCCGTTCACTGTGATGAGCGGTTCAATATCGGTCGTGAATGTTTTGCCCTGAGCCTTTGCAGCGGCTTTGAAGCCGTCAGCCGTTTCCTGGACGAGATCGGAGAATGGAAACTCGATCATCTGCACTTTGGGCTGAGCTTCGTCCATTCTTGAGAGGAAAACAAGATCGTTCGTAAGTTCTGCGAGGCGCGTCGTCTGTGCTTTTATGTCGGTCACCCATTCATTCTGGCCGTTTTCCATTTCGAGGACATCGGCGTCTGTGCTGATAACGGTTATAGGCGTGCGGATCTCATGGCCGGCATCTGTTATGAAGCGCTTCTGTTTCTCATAGCCGTCAAGAACGGGCTTGATCATACGACCGGAGAAAAGGATTATCAGCACGAGTACCGTAGCAAGTCCGACGAGCGATGCGAGCGTGCTGGTGATAAGGAAGGAGCGGCAGTTTGAAAGGCGCTGCGAGCAGTCGAGAAAGATGACGAGAGTAGATGCGGAATCGCTGCTGGTCGATACGATGTAGCGGTAGCTGTCCCTGAAGCCTTTGGTGGAGCCTGATGATATGACATCTCCTGCATAGCATTCAGCGGTGTTGTCATCGATCGCGGCGATCTTTACGGTATCAACATTCATAACGTCGCCGTTGCCATCTATCATGACTGAGAAATATCTTGATTCATAGGGGAGCTCAGGTGAACCGAAATACGGGTCGCGGTGAGTCTTTGTGTTGTCGGAAATTTCGCCTTGAGCCGCAGGATTGGATCCGACCCCTGAACCCGATGTGTCGGCGGGAGAAGCAGATGATACATTGTCGCCTGTACTGGGATCAGAGGGATTGGTATCTGATATAACAAGAGAGTCGCCGCCTGCGTTTGCCGGATCACTGCCAGGGCCGGTCTCAGGAAAATGCCCGTCGTTATCTGCCAGGATCGCAAGAATGCCGTCGGCCTGCCCAACCATATTTGCATAGTTGACCACGTTTATAGTACCGATTATAGCGATGAGCACCAGCGCCATCGCGAGCATTGATGCTCCTATAAGTTTTCTGCGTAGCTTCCTGATCATCTTCTAATTCTTTTCTTCCAGTGAATATCCGGCGTTCCGTGACGCTTTGATCTGAACATCTGCGTCGAGTGCAGTCAGTTTCTTTCTGAGATATGAGATGTAGACCCAGACGACGCTGAGATCGGCTTCACTGTCAAAACCCCATATCTTCTCCATGAATTGTTCGGTCGAAATAAGGTGGTGTGGAT
>JAAZDA010000063.1 GCA_012512995.1 Clostridiales bacterium
AAGTGATACTCCGCTCGCCTTTATTGCCACATCCGCGATTATGATCGCGGTCTCGGCCGGGCTTATCGTCATGACCCCGATTGCTGACTGTGAATAATCCACTGCCGGATCAAGTCCAAGTTTCTCGTACAGCACCGGATCCGGACTCGCGATAATAAGTGCCAGCGAGATCTGCTTGCCGGGAACAAGTTCCTGTATTATTCTCTGTTTTGCTTCATTCTTATCGTCAAAACTCATTACTTACCTCTATGTGCTAACTTTTTGTGCTTCCAGCTTGCCGTGTCATGCTCTTGTTGCCCGAAAAGTTAGCACGAAGTGCTGTTTCTTCCGTCTGTGCTAACTTTTGCGCTTCCGACGGCACCCGCTGTCCAAAGTTTGCGCCTACGGCGCAAACTCTGTGATGACCATCTTTATCAGCCGCCGATTATGCACTCCAGATTCGTGTTCTCCGTCACCAGTTTCTTGAGCATCTGCATGTGCTCATTCGTCGGTGGCAGGATGCCTCTCATCAAATAATCCCGGCCAAGTCCATCGTATTTATCCTGCCCCAGTCTGTGGTACGGAAGCAGGTGAATTCTCTTCACCCCCGGCAGTTTGTCCGCGAACTGGGCTATGTCTTTTATCTCCTCTGGCGTGTCATTGAATGTAGGTATCACAGGCACTCTTATACTGAGCTCTGTCATGCCTGACGCCGCGACCTTCCTTGCGTTCTCGAGCATCAGCTCATTGCTTCTGCCGCAGAACTCCTTATGTTTTGCCGGGTTCATGTGCTTGATATCCATGAGGTACTGGTCAAGATACGGCAAAACACTTTCGATCACTTCGTATCTGGCACAGGCCATGCTCTCCATAGCAGTCGTTATTCCAGCGCTCTTTGCGGCATGAAGCAGGTCTCTTGCAAACTCCGGCTGGCATAAGCTCTCACCGCCTGAAAGTGTCAGGCCGCCACCGCCGGAACGGCGATAATACTGTCTGTCCTTAAGTACCGTTTCCATGACTTCGCCGACTGTTATATCCTCGCCGATAGTTTTGGGCTTTCCCTGCACCATCATTGTCTGGATGGCATATTCCTGTGATTCAGGGTTGCAGCACCACCTGCAGCGGAGCACGCAGCCCTTCAGGAAAACAATAGTTCTTATGCCGTGACCGTCATGGATCGAATAGCGCTGAATGTCGAAGATTCTGCCTTTTGTATTCAGATAGCTGTTTTCTGCGTTAAAATCCATTATTACTCCATATGCCTGAGCGTTATTTGCTTATGCGGTAACTCTTGTCGCACTGCCCACGCCAGAAAATCCGCGCATGCGGTTTGGTTTTCTGGCTGTGTTACGCAGGTTTGTGCTCAGGCCCCTGATTTATTGATCTGACGTCTGTTCTGTTCTTCTTATAATGTCATCCTGCAGTGAGCGTGAAAGCGTTGTGAACAAAGCGCTGTACCCTGCAACGCGGACAACCAGATGCTGATAGTTCTCCGGATGTTTCTGCGCATCCAGCAGAGTTTCCCTGCTGACTACGTTGAACTGCATGTGCATCCCCTTCTGGTCAAAGAACGAACGCACCAGTGCTACAAAGTCATCAAGTCCCTTCTCCCCGCTCAGTGCTGAAGGGTGGAACTTCATGTTGAAAAGCGTGCCGTTGCTTGCGATCCCGTGATCAAGTTTTGCCACAGAATTGCATGCCGCTGTCGGTCCGTTCACATCTGTTCCTGACATAGGTGAAACACCATCTGCGACCGGCATGTGTGCGAGTCTTCCATCAGGAGTAGCTCCAGTCTGTGCGCCGAGCGGTACGTTCGCCGAAACAGGATAAAGCCCTGCCTGGAAAATTCCGCCTCTCGGGTTCTTGTATGTCTCAAGAGGTTTTGTATATGTATACGCTGCCTCTCTTGCGAACTCATCGACTTCCGGAATGTCATTTCCGAACTTCGGCTGTGCCAGGATCATATTCAGAATGTCGTCGTAACGTTTCTTCTCTTCTTCAGGCAGCTCCATCTTAAGTATCGACTGTATTACCGGGGCAACATCAGCTTCAGTAACAGTCCTGCCCTGTGCCTTCATTTCACTTATGACATTGATCGCTATATCAGTTGCTCCGGCTTCGTCTATTCCCTTGCCATAGTTCATGATAAGAGCATTCTTGAGCTCGCTCATGGTGAACTTCTTCTCATCGAAAACAAGTACTTTTATCGCGTACAGCGCATTTGCGACGTTTGCGATCCCAAAGCCCTGAGGCCCCGTGAAATTGTACTTTGCACCGCCCTGCTCCACGCATAGTCCGTTCTCCATGCAGTTCTCGACCATACATGACTCGAAAGGAAGCGGGCACAGTGTCCCGTGTGCGACATCGATCGCGTTGTCCGCGTTCACGAGGAGTGAGATGTTGTAGTTCATCTGCTGCTTGTATGCGTCGAAGAATTCGTCATAGCTCGTCATATCCTCGACACGTTTTGTCTTCACGCTTATCTGCTCGCCCTTATCAACACCGCTGCTGAAAACAAGTTCGAGCGGTCTGCACATATTGAAGAAAGCGGCATCATGCCAGCCATCTGTCTTGCCGCCGATCTGCGGTTCGACGCAGCCTATGATGCAGTAGTCCCTCGCTTCTTCCAATGAAAGTCCGCGGTTCATGAGCGACGGGATCATGATCTCATCGTTGTAATATGCCGGCAGGCCGATACCTGTTCTTGTCAGATCTGCGGCTCTTACAAGAAGCTCATGAGGTGAGCCGTTCCATACCCTTATGGACAGTGAAGGCATAGGCAGGAAAACATGTTTTGACGCATTTATGCACATGAAAGAAAGGTCATTCGTAGCGTCAAGTCCATCCGTGGTCTGGCCGCCGACAATGAGGTTCTGGAACAATGAATATCCGGCAAAACCTTTGGCGCTCGCCGCATCACGGCACTTGTTGAGGTCGTTGAGCTTGACCCAGATGCAGTCAAGAAGTTCCTGTGCATAATCTCTGGTGATCTTCCCGTTGTCGAGATCCTTCTTGTAATATGGGAACATATACTGGTCAAAACGTCCGGGAGAGATCGAGTGTCCACTGGATGCTATCTGCATGAGCTGTTGTACGAACCAGAAGCTCTGGCATGCTTCGTAGAAACCATTTGCCCCGTTCTCCGGTACTCTGCTGCAGTTTGCGGCTATCTTTGCGAGTTCATCTTTGCGATTTGAATCCGATGTCTTTGCAGCCATTTCAGTTGCAAGTGCTGCATAGCGGTGTGCATA
>JAAZDA010000064.1 GCA_012512995.1 Clostridiales bacterium
ATATAGTATTTTTGTCATATTATCCACCATGTCTGAGTTATAGGAGCATTTTGTGATTTAGGTGTCAAAATTATTATTTTACCTGGTGATATACGAATTGCTCCGTTCCCAACATGAAGCACTCTGTGCTTCATGTTGAAGCTTTCGCAATTCTCCCCACACTCGGAATCCGCTGATTTACTGCGAAAACCGCTACTTCCGAGTGTGGGACGGGTCCCAAATACATTCTGCTTTCTGCAAGCAGAAACGCAGAATGTACTTGGGACCCTTATATCATTTTATCCTTTAAGTCCTGAAGTGGAAATGCCATCCATAAGATATTTCTGACAGAAGATAAAGACGATCATGATCGGTATCATGAACAGCGCAGTTGCTGCCATCATGCCGACCCAGTCGACGGTATGCTCATTCATGTAGGAATACAGACCGAGCGAGAGTGTGTAGTGAGCGCTGCTGTTGGCGTAAAGCAGAGGCCCGAGGAAGTCTGAGAAAGTGCTCATAAACGAGAAGATAACGATCGTTGCGATTCCTGGTTTCGACAGGGGAAGGATCACAGACATGAAAACCTTAAGCGAATTCGCACCATCAATTTCAGCGGCTTCCATAAGTTCATCAGGAATTGTCAACATGAACTGCCTGAGGATAACAATATAGAACGGATAGCCGAAGAATGCCGGAATTATCAATGGCCAGAAAGTGCCTGTAAGACCCACCTTTGTCCACATTTTATACATTGGGACCATGGTTACGGTATAGGGAATCATCAATGTCGACATGATTATAGCGAATAGTACATTCCTGCCTCTCCATTTGATCTTTGACAGAGAATATGCAATAAGCGGTGTGCACACGACAGTTCCGAGTACATTCATAAGAGTTACGAACATTGTGTTCCCGAAGTATTGCCAGTAAGGCATGACATTAAACACGTTTGTGTAGTTTTCAAAATGCCATTCCTGAGGCCATAGACCAAGTGATGTATTGAAGACTTCATCATTTGTCCTGACCGATGTGGAAAACATAAGAATTATTGGAAACAGATATATCAGGGCAAGAACAGTGATCAGGATAAAAGGTATTATCCGACCTGCAATACCTGTGACTTTTTTGTCGCCCATAGAAGCCTCCCTACTTTACATCCACGAATCTATCAGAAATCTTAAGAAGAACAAGTGTAAGAACAAAAACAATAATGAACAGGATCCACGCCATTGATGACGCAACACCCATCTTCAGTCTTGTAAAGGCATTCTGGAACAAATACAGGGGATACATGAGAAGACTGTTCTGCGTTCCGGCACTTCCGCTGCTGAGATTGCCTGACTGAGCGCTGCACAGAATGTATACCTGTGTGAAATACTGGAAGCCATTTATGATAGCGAGTACTACCTGATATACCATTACATGCGCGATACCGGGCATTGTGATGTACCAGAACTGCTTAAATGTATTCGCACCGTCTATTTCTGCTGCCTCATAAAGTTCGTTGGAGACATCGCCCATTGCCGCCAGAATAATGACGACTGTTGTGCCTACGCCCCAGCATGTCATCAGGACCAGAGCCGGTTTTGTGTAGGGAGGATTTCCCAGCCAGTTCTCACCTGTAAGTCCGATCATTCGCAACGCACGATTCAGGTAGCCGCTTATCGGATCAAAGATCAGGAGCCAGACAATTGTGGAAGCAACGACCGGGAATATTGCCGGCATATAGAAAACAGATCTGAAAAAGCTCTTGCCGACTTTTACTATCTTGAGCACTACAGCGAGGATAAGTGAAACAATGATGGTTATCGGAACAGACAGCGCGACATAAACGAGTGTGTTCTTAAGACTTGTCCAGAAAAGATTATCCTTAAGAAGATAAGCGTAGTTTTCAAGACCTACCCATTCCGGATCTTTTATGGCGCTGAAGTTCGTGAAGCTGTAGTAAGCTGACATGATTATCGGATACAGACTGAAAAGAAGAAAGCCTATGATCCATGGCAAAACAAACAGGAAACCATCTCGATTGTTCTTCTTTTCCCGATTTGTCATTTTTATTTTCTTCATAATGCGCCTCTCATTAGAAACGTTTTGAAAACGCCTGTCAGCCTTCCTGCATTCATCAGCGGAGAGCGGACAGGCATTTATGATTATTGTGAACAAGCTCACAATGGTCTTACACATTAGGTTGTAAACGTCTGAATAATTACTTGAGTCCTTCGGAAGCACTCACTGCCGTTGCTATAGCATCGTCAACAGAACCGCCGAGCATTACAGAATCGACCGCGTTACTGAGAGCTGTTGCATAATCTGAGCCATTGAGCATACTGGGCATAGTCTTCAAAGTGGATTCGCTGAGGACTTTGAGATATACACTGTATGAATCACCGTTGCTTGTAACATCAGGGTCATCAAGAAGAGAGTTGAGTGCAGGAAGATCCTTCTTGAGTGTTATGAACATCTTGGCGCCATCGCCCATAGTGATGTACTTCAGGAAATCCCATGCGCCATCAGGATTCTTGGCGGTTGAAGGAATGTAGAAGCAAGATGTATCAAGATAGCTGTATGTCTGACCATTCTGGCTTTCTGCTGCAGGGAGAAGCTCAAGACCGAAATTGAGACCTGCATCTTCGGCCATCTTATAGAACCATGTGCCATCTATACGGAATGCTGCCTGACCTGCAAGGAAAGGATCCTGAGCACTGTTTACCTTGGACTGGCCTGATGTCACATAACTGTTAACAGCATCTGAACCAAATTCAGCTACATAATCATGAAGATATGTGAGTGCATTGCGGAAGCCTTCGTTATCTGGTGTCAGGTTTCCGACCTGACCATAATCAGTTCCATAGTCGAAAGTAATGCTGTTGTACCAATATGAAGTGGGAACTAAAGGAGCACCGAGCTGAGTGATCTGACCGTTTTCAGATTTTGTCATCTTGAAGCTCATCTCTTCCATTTCTTCGAGCGTCTTGGGTGGCTCTTTGTAGCCGGCTTCTTCAAGAAGATCCTTGTTGTAATAGAGAGCGAAAACATTGGCACTTATAGGGAATGCATATGTTTTGCCGTCATACTGCTGCTGATCAAGAGTTCCGGTAACGAATGCGCTGGTGTCGATGCCATCTTTTGCAATGTAGTCATCAAGTGCAAGTGCGATGTTCTCATTTGCATAATTGGCCATATCTGAGCCGAAATCATCTGTGATATCAGGGCCGTTGCCGCCGGAAATTCCGGTCAGGACCTTCTGCTGGTCAGGTGTGCTCAGACCTACGACTTCATACTTGTCCTGGCTCTCGTTGTATGCTGCAATGATCTGCTCAATGTATTTCGCTTCATCGCCGCCCCAGAGATACCAGAAATTAACGGTCTCTTTATCTCCGGCAGATTCAGCCGCCGGTGTTTCGGCAGCCGCCGCTGATGTTGCTGCTGCTCCTGCGTCAGTCGATGCAGCGGCATCGCTTGCGGTGGATGTTGAAGCTGCGCTCCCACAGCCACCCAGAAGACCTGTCAACATTGCAGCTGTCAGGCATACACATAAAACTCTTTTCTTTTTCATACTGATTTCCTCCTTGTGAAATTCGGTATTTTATAACTTGTTATTATCAGGCATTGATTATGCCATAGTGCACATTTGTTCCTGGCAGATCATATTTTTGAAAACCTTACGGGATCCACATTTTTATCAATTCGTATAGTCAGGCTGTCAATATGACCGCTGCTTTCATCGTAGCCAAATGTCAGAGGAACTGTGTAAAAATACGTGTCTTCTTTGAGTCCTTTCACCCTGAAGGTATCATAATGGAAATGCTCCATAGGAAGACGCCATTCCTTATAGCAAAGGACCAGATCACCACCAGCTTCGCAGAT
>JAAZDA010000065.1 GCA_012512995.1 Clostridiales bacterium
AGATTACAGGATCATGTGCAAGAGCGGCAGATATTGCTGGGTAAGGCAGAGGTCAAGGCATATCATCGACGATGATGGCAGAGAACTGATCGTTGCCACATATATGGATATTACGGAGAAAAGAGAAGCGGCCAATTTATTCGATGGACTTACTGACAATCTGCCTGGAGGAGTATTCTTATATCTTGATAATGAAACAGGGGAGTTCAAATATGTGAATTCGAACTTCTACAGGCTGCTCGGATATACGCCTGATGAATTCAGGGTGAAATTTCATAATTCGTTCAACGAGCTTATATATGAAGAGGATCGCGAGAGAGTACTTAAGGAAATCAGGAAACAGTTAAAAGTTTCTGATTACGACAAGTGCGAATACAGGATCGAGAAAAAGGATGGCAGCCTGATGTGGGTGAGTGATGCAGGGCACCTTGCTATTGATGCCGATGGAAATCCATGCTTCTATGTTGTCGTGATTGATATCACGGATAATCAGCTCCTGTCAAATGCTCTCGAAGAAGCAAGACTGGCCAATAGTGCCAAGAACCAGTTCCTGTCAAGAATGAGCCATGATGTGCGAACACCTATGAATGCAATAATAGGGCTTACATCGCTGGCAATGGATGAGCCGGACGTAAGCCCTGCTGTACAGGACGATCTTGAAAAAATTGCAAATTCTTCTCAATATTTGTTGGGACTCATTAATGATATCCTTGATGTTTCAAGGATCGAGAGCGGCAAGATGGAGCTTCATCCGGTGAGGTATTCTTTCGCGGAATTCAAGCAGACAGTCTTTACAATAGTAGAGACCCTGACAAAGATGAAAGAAATTGAATTCGTATTCGAGACGGGGCAAACGGAGCTCGCCAGTATGGTGGATAAACTGCGCTTCAACCAGATTTTCATTAACCTTATTTCGAATGCAATTAAGTTCACGCCACAAGGCGGCAAAGTAGAATTTCTTGTGAAGAATAATCGTGTGGAGAATGGAATTCTGAGGTGCGATTTTGTAGTGCGTGATAATGGTATAGGTATGAGCGAAGAATTCATGAAGGTGATGTATGAACCATTCACTCAAGCCGACACAACGAGCAATATCAATAACAGCAGTGGTCTCGGTCTTACAATAGTAAGGTCGCTTGTGGATATGATGGGCGGCAACATCAGGTTTGAGAGCGCGCCGGGTAAGGGCACCACAGTTTTATTTAATCTGTCAATGCCGGTGGCTCCTGATCAGGAACCAGTCAAAACTGATAAGCCCTGCATCAGGAGTGATTGCCCTCTTAAGGGCAAAATGGTCATGGTAGCGGAAGACAATCCGCTGAATATGGAGATAATCCGAAGGCTTCTTTAGAAAAGGGAGATTACGGTTATACAGGAGGCTGTGAACGGTCAGGAAGCCGTTGATGCATTCCGCGTATCTCCGGAAGGCAGTATAAGCGCGATCCTGATGGATATCCGGATGCCTGTCATGAATGGTCTAGAGGCCGCTTCCGTTATAAGGAAAATGGCCAGAAAAGATGCTACAGAGGTGCCAATAATAGCCCTTACTGCAAATGCTTATGACGAAGACAGACAGAAGTCTCTGAACGCAGGAATGAATGAGCATCTTACAAAACCGCTGGATCCTGCGCTGCTTTATTCTGTGCTGGAGAAATTTATTTGTCGGCAAACGGAATAGTGTAGTGAATATAGATCTCACAATAGTTTATTGTCGCAGTTGATCAGCAATCATGAGAACATGATTGCCAGTATTTCGTGTCAGGAATGAAATTATGCGTTTGGACAAGTTCCTTGCCGACATGGGTGCCGGCACCAGAAGTGACATCAAAAAGGATATCAGGAAAGGCAAAGTAACTGTCGGTGGCGAAACAGTTAAATCTGCCGACCTACAGGTTGATCCTGCCAGTGAGGTCTGCTATTGTGGCAGAAAGATTACATATGCTGTAAATGAGTATTACATGATAAATAAACCTGCAGGAGTGATTTCTGCGAGCGATGACGCCCGGCAGAGCACAGTAATCGATCTGCTTCCCGATGAAAAGCGTCAGGATCTGTTCCCTGTGGGCAGACTGGACAAGGACACCGAAGGCCTGCTCCTCATCACGAATGACGGCGCACTCGCGCACAGACTGCTGTCCCCGAAGAATCACGTAGACAAAGTCTATTATGCGAAAGTC
>JAAZDA010000066.1 GCA_012512995.1 Clostridiales bacterium
AACGGAACGAAGAAAACCACTAAACAGGCCATTGGAGAATTCTTGCTAGAGACCCAAGGTGTTGACCTTCGTATTGGAAAATCCAGAATGGAGAACAGCCCTATAAATGCGATGACAAAAGTGATTCTGTAACAGTTGGCGTGGCATGGCTAATCAAAGAAAAGTATCTTTGTGAAGGAGAAAGGATGAACAAGAAAATGTAGAATGTTTATGTACTAAATAGTGATTCAATGAATAAAAGACCATCGTCGAATTTGACGGAGATTTCCCGTAAAACCGAAAATGGTACTGTCATTTCAACCTATTTGCTCGGATCTAATGAATAGGTAGTGGAAAGTGTTTTTGGTCAGGAAAAACTAGAAGATATCTAGATAAATGTCATTTCGCAGAGGATATCGGCTGGCGGTGTGGAGTGTTGATATGCTATACTATTAGTGTACGGATGTGTGTTGAAAAAGTGGTGTTTTGCAACACAAGGAGGGCAGCATAATGCGAAACACTATAAGACCAGCTGGATATATCCGTCTATCACGCGATGATCACGAATTTGGCACAAAAAGCATGAGTATAGAGAATCAGGAAAAACTCGTTCGCTCCTATGCCGAAGAGCAAGGTTGGGAGCTAGTGGAAGTCTTTTCCGACGATGGATTTTCCGGAACAAACTTTGACCGTCCTGATTTTAAACGAATGATGCGGCTTCTTCATACCAAAGAAATCAACTGTGTAATAACAAAGGATTTAAGTCGCCTTGGTCGTAACTATGTTCAATGTGGAAAGTACACTGATGAAATCTTTCCTGAGATGGGCGTTCGTTTCATAGCCATCAATGATGGTGTTGATACACAGGAAGACAATGAAATGATGGCTTTTCACAACGTCGTCAACGAATTCTATCCCAGACAGGTATCGAAGAAAGTACGACAGGTAAGGAAGGCCAGTGCGCGCGAAGGAAAGTTCATGGGAAGTCAGGCTCCTTATGGGTTTATCAAATCTCCAGAAAATAAGCATCTGTTGATCCATGATCCGGTGGCATCGAAGGTCGTGTTCCGAATCTTCACTGAGCTAGAGCAAGGATATAGCGCACGCTATATTGCATGTCGATTGACAGATGAAGGTGTTGATAGTCCACGAATTTATCAACTGAAGCAGAACAATTCATCCAAGTGGAAAGAACTGAAGAATGAATGGAATGCCAATACAATCCTTCAGATGCTAAAGAATGATGCATATTGCGGCGATATGGTTCAAGGGAAGCGCAGTGTAATTTCGTACAAGACCAAAAAACGTAGGTGTAATGATCCTGAAGATTGGATTACTGTAAAGGACACGCATGAACCGATTATCAGCCGCGAAACGCTTCATAGAATTCGATTGAAGCGTGCTGGCAGAGGAGGGCATGCCCATCAAACGAAAACCGGAGTTGTCGGATTGTTTTCAGGCATGATTCGGTGCGCTGACTGCGGTGCGAGTATGGCTTATATGCGAAAGCAGTTAAAATCAGGAGAGATAGGCACTTACCGATGCACAAACTATAATACCGGAGGTAGCTGCACAGGACATTATATACGCGAAGATGCTCTCGTTGAGGTTGTTCGAAATGATATCAAGGCAAATGCAATGCTAGCCGATTATCAGAAGGATAGACTGACGAATCAGCTCATGGCAATCGCAAAAGGGAATCTGTCTGATAAGATCAGTTTAAATGAAAAAGAATTGAAGCAGATGGAGAAGCGGAATGCAGAGCTTACAGATATTATTGCATCACTATACGAAGACAAGGTGAAAGGAGATATTTCTGGCCAAATCTTCAAAAGCTTGCTTGAGAAATACAGTGATGAAAAGAACGCACTTGCAAATGAGATTGAACGCGCTACAGCTACTGAATGCGAAAAGGAATCTGTTGAGGACTCTGTTTCAAAGTGGATAGATGCGATACGCC
>JAAZDA010000009.1 GCA_012512995.1 Clostridiales bacterium
ATGTGGCACCGATCCTTCCTGTTTATAACGGCGACAGGATGCTGGCTGCTATCTGCGCCGGTGCTTTTATGGGTGTCGGTTACGGCCTCATATACCGTCAAAACTCATCCTCAGGCGGCTCGGATTTTATTTCTGTCGCGATAAAGAGCAGATTCCCTCATATATCTATGGGAACAATAGAGTTCTGCGCGGCAGCGATTGTTTTGATCGCAAATGCGTTGATATTCAACGATATGGATGGAATTATTCTCGGACTTATAATCAGTTTCCTGTCATCAGAAATGATAAACAGACTGCTGGTTGGAGCAAATGAAGGCACGGTCAATCTGATCGTCACTGATCATCCGCGCGAGACCTGCGACATGATCGACGACATACTGGGGCGCGGCAGCACAATAATTGAGGCCAGCGGCGGATACCAGGGTGACAGACGCTCGATGGTATTCTGCGTGACAGACCGTAAGCAGGTCGCCACTCTTCAGGAATCACTGCAGAAAAGTGATCCGACAAGCTTTTCAGTACAGATTCCATGCAGCGAGGTCCACGGTGAGGGCTTTAAGTTCTTCTCACTCGGGCGCTCGGACGGGTAGCAGAATATGACGAATGAAAATAACAGGAATAAAAAGGAAAAGAAAAAGAAAAAGAGTGTATTTTTACGTGTCCTCATTGTGGTTCTTATCATTGGTTTTGCCTATCTCGGATGGCGCTATTGCAGCATTCATGATGTATTCTCAAATTTTGGGGATAAAGTTAAAGAGAGCATCAGCGGGTCGGCAACGACGAGCGGCGAGGGTTATACGAATATTGCGCTGTTCGGCGTGGACTCGGTCGGCGGAAGCCTTGATTCCGGGAATAACCGCAGCGACATAATGATGGTCGCTTCCATAAATAACAAAACATTTGATGTCAAACTTGTTTCGCTGTACCGCGACACATATCTTGATATCGGTGACGGCACTTATACAAAGGCTAACGCGGCGTACGCATATGGCGGGGCAGAGCAGGCTGTAAGCATGCTCAACAGTAACTTTGACCTCAATATAAGTGACTACGTGACTGTAGGTTTTGGCGGGATTGCTGATATAATCGATGCATTGGGCGGAATCGAAATCACAGTTGAGGATGAAGAGATACACTATCTCAATGATTACCAGTCTACAATGGCGGCCGATCTCGGGCGCAGTTACAATCCTGTCACTACAGCAGGAACGCAGACACTTGATGGATTGCAGGCGACGGCTTACTGCCGCATACGCTACACATCCGGTGACGATTTCAAAAGGACGGAGAGGCAGAGGACAGTCCTGACTCAGACATTTTCAAAGATAAAGAACGCATCTCCGGTCACACTTGCGAAGATCGCAGCAACGATGATGACGAACGGCGAGGTGAAGACATCGCTGGATCTCTCAGAAATTACTGAAATGGGAGTGCAGGCAGGTGCGTTCAACGTAAGTGACACGACAGGTATGCCGCCGGAGGAACTGCGCACGCTGATGACGGTCGACGACCAGTCATGCATAGTGCCGAATGACCTTGCTTCAACAGTCGTCTGGCTGCACAGCCTGCTGTTTGGAGAGACTGATTATCAGGTATCTGAAACGGTGCAGGCAATAAGTGATCAGATCAAAACAAATGCGGGGCTGTGACCGCTGTAAAAAATATGTACACTTTAGAAACAGGTTTTGGTATTATGTACTGGATTTATTGTGTGACATCGGAGCAGTCACACTGAAGTGCAAACAACGCTCCGACGGGAGGATATTATGAAAAAATTTTCTTCGAAGGTCATAGCGGCGGCACTTGCCGTGGCAATGGTTGCGGGACTTACAGCGTGCGGCTCGGCATCTTCATCAGGAACCGCAGCAGGAGCATCAGATGCAGCGGGAAGTGCGGTATCCGGAGCTGCTGATGCAGGTGCTTCAGGCACAGCAACAGCTACAGGAAATGACATAGTCAATATCGGAGTGACGAGCACACTAAGCTCAATAAATCCGCTCAATATCGATGTTTCATTTATGGCGCTCTACGCGCAGAGCATGATGTTCCTGCCGCTTGGCGCGCTCGATGAAAATTATGCTTTTGAGGGTCTGCTCGCAGATTCAGTGACGACAGATGACAACATTACATTTACAGTTAAGCTTGCCGATATAAAGTGGAGCGACGGAGAACCTGTGACGGCTCAGGACGTGGTATGGACAATGCTCAAGATCTCAAGTCCTGAAGTTGCCAACTCAAGTTTTGACTTCTCGGTATTCAAAGGTTTTGACGAGAACGGACAGTCACCATCAGGAGCAACGCAGATTGAGGGAATCAAGGCAACGGACGATAAGACCGTGGTCTTTACAGCTGTGAATCCGATGTCGATAGCTTCTTTTGAGAACAATTTCTGCACATGGGTCCCGATCCTTCCGAGCCATGTACTAAGCTCCACGGCTGATGCTGATCTTTCCACATCGGAATGGTTCAACAAGCCGACCGTCATCGATGGGCCTTATTTCCTTGACGAATATGATGCGGCGCACTATATTTCATATCATGCCAACAAAGACTATTCGCTGGGCGCGCCGAAGATCGACAAGCTCAACTTCAAGGTCGTCGATTCAGCCGGACTTCTCGCAGGACTTAAGAGCGGCGAGATAGATTTTGTTCAGCCTGCGATCGGCATCATCCCGAATGCGGATCTGAGCTCGGTCGAAGCTCTTGATAATGTAACAACGACATATTCTGATCCTGTCATGAATCAGATGACCTTCATAAATACGAGCAAAATAACGGACAGCAGGGTACGCCAGGCTATTGTTTATGCAATCGACCGCCAGACGCTGGTTGATGGACTTCTTAGCGGCCACGGCGAAGTCGGCGAGGGATTCATAAGCTCGGCAAGCCCGTATTATGACAGCAGCATCAAAGGTTTTGACTATAATCCTGACAAAGCCAAGGAACTTCTGGCCGAAGCGGGGTGGGACAGCAGCAAAGAGCTGGAGTACTATGTGTGGTCAGGCGATGACGCGATGGTCAAGGGCAGCCAGGTAATACAGCAGTATCTCAGCACAGTGGGAATCAAAGTCAATATTCACACGGTCGACATGGATACACTGATGTCGGTCGCGGGAACGGATGACGTCGATATGTTCAGTGTGCAATACACAGTAACTCCGAATGAATACTACGTTGACGCACAGTACCTCGTAGACATGGAAACAACGAGCTGGACCGGCGGGTATTTTGACAAAGATGTAGATGCGGCGCTCACGAAGACACAGACGGCGACAGACGACAGCGAAGTAAAGGCAGCATATAAGACACTCCAGGAGAAGATGATAGAGGATGTTCCGATGTTCTCGATGTATTTCATAAGCAACGCTCAGGTTGTTTCGACGAGACTTCAGAACGCGACGCCTTCTCTCTACGGGGCTTTCAACCACGTCGAAAAGTGGGAGATAAAGTAAGTGGCAGAACAGGATTCACATTTGCACGAGCATTTGCTCGAGGTCAGGGATCTCGAGGTCGATTTTGACAGTGATACAGGCAGCCGCGCGGTCACGGATGGCGTGTCGTTTGATGTGATCCGCGGCGAAACACTCGGTGTGGTCGGGGAATCCGGCTGCGGTAAGAGTGTGACTTCGCTTGCAATCATGGGGCTTCTCCCGGAAACCGGCAGGGTCGTGAAGGGAAGCGCAGTGCTGAGGCCAAGGGAGAATCCTGAAGGATTAGATCTGATTGGCCTTGGTTCAAAAGAGCTCGACAGGCAGCGCGGCGACAATATCGCGATGGTCTTTCAGGATGCGCTTGCAAGCCTCGACCCTGTTTTTACGATAGGGTTCCAGATTATTGAAGGTATCCGCGCACACCGTAAAATAAGTAAGAAGGAAGCGGCGGCAATAGCAGAAGAGTTGCTTGACAAAGTGGGTCTTCCTGATCCAGCCGCGACAATGAACAAGTATCCATTCGAACTATCAGGAGGAATGCGACAGAGAGCCATGATAGCCATGGCTCTTTCGGGCACTCCGGAACTTCTCATAGCGGACGAGGCGACGACGGCGCTCGATGTCACTATACAGGCGCAAATCATAAGACTCCTCCGCAAGATAAGCAAAGGGTCGGAAATGTCGATCCTTCTAATCACGCACGATATAGCTCTGATCGCGGAGCTGGCCGACCGCGTAATGGTAATGTACGCGGGTCAGATAATCGAAGTGGCCGACGTCCGCGAACTATTTGCAAATCCGTTACATCCATACACAAAGCTCCTCATAAAAGCAACTCCCGGAATCCTCGATGAGACCGGAACCAGGCTGGAATCTATACCTGGCACCGTGCCCGAGAATTATTCGACAATAAAAGGCTGCCGTTTTGCAGGCCGCTGTCCTTTCAGCACGCCCGAATGCGGAGAGCCGATAAGGACCGTTGATGTTGGAGGAACGTCAAAACATCTGGTGAGATGTAGACTGTTGTACAA